>NZ_JBFUGW010000003.1:0-91438 GCF_056402735.1 Rhizobacter sp. P3_C12 | reverse complement strand
CTGCTGGCCAACCTGGCGCTCGCGGCCGGCCTCGCGCTGATGGTGCACGAGACGCAGCGCGCGCAGCACCAGCGCGCCCGCGCCGAGCAGCATTTCGCGAGCGTGCGCTCGCTCGGCCGGGTGCTGATCTTCGACGTGCACGACGCGATCCAGAACCTGCCCGGCGCGACGCCGGCGCGCAAGCTGGTGGTCGAGCATGCGTTGTCCTATCTGAACGACCTCAGCGAGGATCCGTCCACCGATCCGGCGGAGGACACCGGGCTGCGCACCGAGATCGCGGCCGGCTACCGCAAGGTCGGCGACATCCAGGGCCAGCCGTTCGGCGCCAACCTCGGCGACCCCGAAGGTGCGCGCCGCAGCTACCTGCGGGCGCGCGAGCTGCTGACCGCCGTGCTGGCCGCGGCCGCGCCGGGCGACGCGCGCGATGCCGCGCAGCGCGAGCTGGTGGTGGTGCACAAGCGGCTGGGCGCGCTGTCGGATTCGCTGGGCGAGCTGGCGCAGGCCGATGCGATGCTGCGCGCCGGCATCGCGCTCGCGCAGGGGCTGGTCGATGCGCACCCGGGGGATGCCAGCTTCGCGTCGCTGCTGGCGGCGATGCACGGGCAGCTGAGCCAGCTGAAGTTCTACGCCGGCGACTTCCCGGCCTACCTGCAGGCCGCCGACCTCGAGTTCCGCGCGCTCAGCGAGATCGTGCGGCGCCGGCCCGACGACGCCGAGGCGGTGATGAGCCTGTCGGTGTGGCACGACCTGCGCGGCCAGTACCTCGCGCAGCGCGACGACAGCCTGGCGAGCGGCCGGCTGGCCCTGCAATCGTTCGAGGCCTCGATGCGGCTGAAGCAGCAGCTGCTCGACCGCGAGCCGCGCAACGGCAGCTACATGCGCTACGCGGCGAGCGAGCACCTGAACCTGGGTGTCACGCTGCTGCGCGTGAACCAGCCGGCGCAGGCGATCGCGGCGTACCGGCAGGGCACCGCCTTGCTGGCCGAGCTGTCGCGGCTGGATCCGGACAACATGGACGCCCGCCAGGCGCTGGCGCTGGCCAGCAACAACCTGAGCGGCGCGCTGTACCGGGGTGGCGACCTGCCCGGCAGCGCCCGGGCGGCGCGCGAGTCGATCGCGGTGTTCGAGTCGCTGTCGGAAGGGGCGCGCGCCGATGTCGCGGCGCTGCGCATCCAGGGCCGCAGCCACTTCCAACTGGGCCGCGCGCTCGCGCGCAGCGCGCCGCGCGAGAGCTGCGAGCACTACCGGCGCTCGCTGGCGATCCTGGTCGACCTGCAGGCCCGCGTCGGCCTGGCGCCGGGGCAGCTCGACCCGGCCGAAGTTCGGTCCGCGCTGGCGCGCTGCCGCAGCTGAGCGTCACTCCCCGTTCGGGCTGAGCCTGTCGAAACCCTCGCGTCATGCGAGCAGGCCCTTCGACAAGCTCAGGGCGAACGGGGTGGGGCACCGCGCGTGCGGGAGCCCGCACGTCCGCGACGGAGCAGTGCGAACTGCTGCACTTCCACGACCTCCGCATCCACACCCGCGCCTCACACCCATCCACGCGATTCACAAATCAAATCAAAGGCTTGGCCTCACCGCCACGACAGCGCAACGACGCTGGCATGCCTCTCGCGATAAGCCATGTGGCCTGACCCACGGAGCGAGACGCCATGGCAGAGACGAAGAAAGACCGCAGCCTGCAGGAAGTGAAGATCTTCGCGCGGGAGAACACGATCTGGGGCATCCCCAGCAAGCAGTTCATCGGCGCCGCGGTGCTGACGGTCGCGATGCTCACGCAGATCCCGTTCGTCTTCGCGTTCGCGATGGGCGGCCTGCTGTTCGGCGTGCTGTTCGCGATCTACAACGACGACCCGCGCGCGCTGCTGGCCTGGCAGCGCTCGGTGGGCCGCCCGGTCCGCTGGTCGGCCTGTGCGCGCAACCCGCGACGCGTCGTCATCGTTCCCTTCCACAAGTGACAACCACAGGAGTGCCTTCCATGCGTGTTCAATCCCTCGCGCGGCATCTTGCCGCCCCGCTGTCCGGCTTGCTGCTGTCGCTGCTCAGCGCATCCGCCCATGCCCAGGCCACCGCCGCCAACTTCGACAGCCTGCGCACCTTCCTGCAGGCGTTCGCGAACTTCATGACCGGCCCGTTCGGCAAGGCGGTGGTCGTGGTCTCGATCGTCGCGGCCTTCTGCACCTGGGTGTTCGCGCCGAAGGACGGCATCTTCGGCCCGGTGCTGCGGGTGGTGGTCGCCGGCATCGCGATCATGAACGCCGCACTGTGGATCGCACAGTTCGGCGGCGCCGGCAACATCACGCTGTAACCCGCACGGACGCGACCGGCCATGGGTGCCAGGGACAAGATCGGCTCGGTGCTGGACCTGCACACCGCCTACGGTGTGTACAACGGCTTCGTGCTCACCAAGACCGGCTCGCTGATCGGGGCGATCGAGCTCTCGGGGCGCGACCCCGACGGCATGGCCGCCATCGACCACCAGGGCATGACGCACATCGCCCGCGTGATCTACGGCGCGCTGCCGAAGGCGGTCGCGGTCACGCAGTACTTCGCGCACTTCGAGGGCGCCAAGGTCTCGTTGCTGCGCCGCGAGCACCCGATCAGCGACCTGATGTCGAGGCAGCGCGAAGCCTTCCTGAACGGCCGCGACCTGTGCAACTCTCGCCTGGTGCACTACTTCGAGGTGCAGGCCGGCGAGAACTCCAACAAGCTCGACGTCGCCAGCCTCGTCAAGCACCTCGCGATGTCGCCGGTCAGCAGCGCGAGCCGCCGCATGGTGAAGCAGACGCTCGGCAAGGACGGCGCGCTGCTCTACCTCGCCGAGCAGCTGGAGCGCCAGTCGTGGATGCTGAAGGACGCGCTCGCGGTGCTGGTGGCCAAGTGGTCCGGGATCATGGGCGTCGAGCAGCTCGGCATCGACGAGCTGTGGGCGCACATGCGCTTCCTCGCGACGCTGCAGCCGCGCCGCCTCGACACCGCGCGCCACGAGACGCCGCCCGAGAGCAACTGGGACCACTTCCTGTCGAGCGGCGACGTGCGCCACCTGCGCGTGCACAACATGGACGTGCTGAAGATCGACGACGCCGAGCACCAGTACGTGAAGATCGGCGCGGTCAGCCGCCTCGGCAGCCCGGTGCGCGAGGGGCTGTGGGGCCATGGCGACGACTCGCCGGCGCGGCTGCGCGGCAACTACCTGCTGATGCACCGCTTCACGCCGTTCAGCGAGTTCAAGCGCTCGATGCTGTTCCGCAACAAGCAGACCGAGCTGGAGCGCAGCGCGATCAGCCCGTGGGACGTGCTGCAGGGCCGCGAGCGCTCGCTGTACGAGAAGCAGGCGACGATGAAGCCGGTGATCGCCGACAAGATCGCCGAGCTCGGCGAGGCCGAGGCGCTGGACGAGACCTGGGGCCAGGGCCACAGCTTCGTCGCCGCCTTCCATCCCGATCCGGTGCAGCTGCGCGAGACCGTGCTGTCGCTCGACCGCGCCTGCTCCAACGTCGGCCTCTCGCTGGTGTGGGAGGGCGTCGACCTGCCCTACGCGTACCAGACCCTGCAGCCCGGCGGCCAGCACAAGAGCATGCGCGACATGGTGCTCAACGGCACGCAGAGCGCCGCCGCCGCGCTGCTGTACCAGAGCGCGCTCGGCCAGCCCTGCGTCGAGGACCTGGGCGGCGAGGAGGCGCAGTACGTGCTGGAGAGCCGCGACGGCCGGCCGTTCTTCTTCAGCAACTTCATCGGCGGGCGCGCGATGCTGGTCGGGATCGGGCCGATCCGCAGCGGCAAGACCTTCCTGAAGAACACGCTGGCGACGCACTTCCTGAAGTACGGCGGCGTGATCCGCGCGATCGACATCGACCCCGGCACCGAGACGCTGGCGCAGGCCTTCGGCGACGACGGCGGCATCTTCCGCGTCACCGCCGACGGCCGCCACGGGCTGAACCCCTTCGTCAACTACCAGGGCCCGCACGACATCGGCTTCGTCGTGCACATGACCGAGCTGCTGGTGGAGATGATGCGGGCCAACGACGACCCGCTGCTGCAGCAGCTTGCGCACAACGAGCAGGAGTACCTGGACGGCGCGATCCGCAAGACACTGCTGCTGCCGACCTCGATGCGCACGCTCGATTCGCTGGTGGCCCACATGCCGATGCAGCTGGCGCAGAAGTTCACCCGCTGGACGCGCGGCACCGACCCGCAGATGGCCGGCCGCTACGCGCCGCTGTTCGGCGCCACCGTCGACTCGGCCGGCGGGCTGGACAAGCGCGTCGGCGTCTACAACCTGCAGGCGGTGCGCGACGACGAGAACGCGATGCGCCCGCTGCTGCTGGAGCTGTTCTACCGCATCACCCGCACCTTCGAGGATCCGGCCAAGCGCGGCGTGCCGAAGGAGCTGCACGTCGACGAATGCCACCACGCGCTGCGCCTGAAGTCGTTCGCCGAGTACCTGGTGGCCAAGGTGCGCACCTGGGGCAAGTGGGGCGCCGGCGTGCAGCTGTGGACGCAGTCGCCCGAGGAGCTGCTGCGCAGCGACAGCTGGGCCGCGGTGCGCAGCGCGGCCAGCACCTTCATCTTCATGTCCGACCCGAAGATGGATGACGCGCTGTACCGCGAGACCTTCCCGTTCCTGCAGGCGGGCGAGTGCGAGGCGATCCGCTCGCTGGTGCCCAAGCGCCAGGCCTTCCTGGTGCAGCAGGAGCTGGGCGTCGCGAAGATCATCAACCTGGTGGTGGAGCCCGAGCAGTACGTGATGAACACCTCGCACCCGCGCGAGGCGGCGATCCGCACCGCGCTGATCGAGGAGCACGGCTACCAGCGCGGCATGCAGCTGACGCTCGCCCGCTTCAAAGAGGAAGGCATCCTGTGATCGCGCCTCGCCTGCTGTTCGTCGCGGCGCTGCTCGGCTGCTGTGCGTGGGCACGTGCCGCCGGCGATCCGGAGATCGACGAGCTGGTGCGCGAGATCGAGCGCCTGCCGCCGCAGGCCTTCGAACAGGATCCGCAGGGCTGGCAGGAGGTGCTGGAGCTGCTGGAGAACTACGCCGCGTCGCAGGCGAGTACCGCGAAAGCCGCACCGCGGCGTGCCACCGCCGCAACCGGCGCGCCGGGCATGACGGCCGGGCAGCAGCGCGATGCGTTCGGCCAGTTGCTGGGCGGCGTGCGCGAGCTGCCGGTCAACGACCTGGCGAGCCTGATGGTGTCGGCCGGGCTGGCCCAGGTCGACCCGCCGCGCGGCCCGAACGAGGCGATCGACCCGCGCGCCGCGGTGCAGCTGATGCGCTGGGCCGAGTCGGCGCGCAACGTGCCGGCCGGTGCGCCGTCGTTCGGCGTGCTGCCGCTGTTCCAGCCCGACACCTTGCGGCTGCTCGCGCGCCGCGTCGAGCTCGCGAACGCCGGGCAGCCGCGCGCCGCCGCGCTGAACGACACGATGCAGGCCAGCATCGCGACGCTGAGCCGGCGTGCCGATGAGGAAAGCCGCACGCTGCTCGACCTGCGGCGTGCCGGCCAGGCCAGTGGGCAGCGCCTGGGCGCGCTCGACGGGCTGATGCAGGCGGCCACCGCCGCACCGCTCGCCGACCCCGCCGCCGAATCGGCCCAGCTCGCCGCGCTGCGCGGCACGCTCGCCGGCCTGCAGGCGCAGCAGACGCAGGCGCTGATGCAGCTCGGCGGGCCCGACTTCAGCGGCGGCGCCGCGCCGATGGCGATGCCACGCAGCGCGCTCGCCTCGCGCGCCGCCGCCTCGGCGCTGGCCGACGAGCTGAAGCGCCGCATCGCCGCCGGCCAGGTGGTCGGCGACGAGCCGCAGCGCCAGGCCGCGCAACTCGGGCGCGACACGCTCGCGCTCGCGCTGCTCGATGTGCTGGCCCGCGAGGAGGCGGTGAAGGACGCCGCGCTGCGCTACGGCCGCCAGCTGCAGGCGCAACTGCTGCAGACCGGCGCCGAGATGCGCCGCCTGGCCGACGCGGTGGAACGGGCGCCCGGCCATGCGGCGCTCTGAGCGCGCGGCGCTCGGCATCGTCGGCGCGCTGCTGCTCGCCGGCTGGGCGCTGCCGGCGCATGCCGCGTCGCTGCCGGCGCTGCACGAGGTGTTCCTGGTGTTCGACAGCGTCACCGAGCAGATCACGCAGAAGATCGGCGACGCGCTCGGCACGCACGAGATCGAGATGGTCGTCAACGTGCTGTTCTCGGCGCTCGCGCTCGGGCTGTTCGTCTGGAAGTTCAGCGGCTACGCGCTGCGCGGCTTCGACCTGCTCGACATGATGGCGCTGATGATGACGCTGTTCTTCGTCTACCTGATCCTGAGCGCGTACAAGGCGATCTTCCCGGCCATCTTCGGCGCCGGGCGCTACGTGTCCGACGTGCTCGGCGCCGGCATCTCGGGGCGCGATCCGAAAGTGAGCCTGGCCGAGAACATCTTCGGCATGGTGGTGCAGGTCGACTTCCATTCGTCGTGCGACCTGTTCGACTGCCTCGGGCCCGGGATCATGTCGTGGATCGCCGCGATCTTCGCGTACATCATCGTGATCGCGCTCGGCATCGTCGCCACGCTGGTCGAGCTGTGGACGCTGTGGGGCTTCCAGATCGCCTACGCGATCGGCTGGCTGACGGTGCCCTTCCTGCTGTTCGAACGGCTGTCGTTCCTGTTCGACGGCTGGCTGAAGTTCTTCTTCGGCATGGTGGTCTACGTGATGGTCGCCAAGGTCAACCTCGCGCTGGTGCTGCTTGGCCTGGAGATCATGTTCGGCATCGCGCACGGCGGCGGCATCCCCGCCACGCAGACGGTCGACGTCGACGGCTTCTTCTCGATCGTCGGCATGCTGGTGTTCCTCGCGGTCGGCATCGCGACGCTGTACAGCACCGGCCGCTTCGCGTCGGCCATCGTGCAGAACGCGGCCGGCGGCGGCGTCGGCGAAGTGGTGCAGCGGGCGGCRAGCGCCGCGGCCACCGCGGCCGGGACTGCGCTGGCGGTGGCGCTGTGACGGCCGGCGCGACGCTGGCAGCCGCCGGCCGGCGCCTGGCCGCGTTCGCGCTGCTGGTGGCGACGCCGCTCGCGCATGCGGCGCTGAACGATGCCTTCAAGCGCATCGGCCAGTTCGAGGACGCGATCGTCGACCGCGTCAGCGCCGTCGTCTCGGGCGGCGCGATGCACTATGTCGCCACGCGGCTGTTCTTCGTGCTGGCGCTGGCGCTGTTCGTGCTGAAGTGCACCTCGTGGGCGCTGCGCGGCTTCAAGCTCGGCGAGATGGTCGAGACGGCGGTGCAGATCATGTTCACCGGCCTGATGCTGAGCATGTTCACGACCGTGGTGCCCGCCATCTTCAACGCGGCGCTGTATGTCGGCGCGGCGCTGCTGGCCGGCATCATGGGGCTGGGCGGCGGCACCGCGGCGGCCGTCGCGACGCCGACCTCGCTGGTCGACATGCTGGTCACCTACGGCATGCAGATCTCGCCGAACTGCCACCTCGGGTGGAACCCGCTGAACATCCTCGACTGCGTGCGCGGCGGCGCGGTGCAGATCGTTGCGGCGCTCGCGATCTCGCTGCTGCTGGCCGGGTTGTGCGTGGCGGTGCTGCTGGTCGACATCTGGGGCTTCTGGCTGTACGGCATCGCGCTCGCGACCGGGCCGGTGCTGCTGCCGTTCACGCTGTACCGGCGGCTGTCGTTCCTGTTCGAGGGCTGGCTGCGCTTCTTCTTCGGCGCGGTCATCTACCTGATCCTCGCGCGCGTCAACCTCGCGCTGGTGGTGGTGGCGCTGATGACCTACTGGGGCTCGAGCGCCGCGGCGCTCAGCGGCGGCGGTTTCACGCCGCCGACGCTGGCGCCGATCGACGACGTGACGCAGGTGCTCGGGCTGATGCTGTTCGCCGGCGTCGGCATCTTCACGCTGCTGGCCACCGGCCGCTTCGCGAGCGCGATCGTCGCCGGCGCCGCGGCGGGCGGCATCAACTTCGGGCAGATGGCGCGCACCGTGACGCGCTGGGTGACGAAGTGAGGCCGCTGGCGCGCGCGACGGCCCGGCTGCTGGTGCCGGTGCTGCTGTGCGCCGCGCTGCCGGCCCAGGCCGCGCCGCCGGCCGACATGCCGTGGCTGCACGACATCTTCGTCACGCTGCGCGAGGCCAACGACGCGATGACGGC
The DNA here is from genome assembly GCF_056402735.1 of Rhizobacter sp. P3_C12. Taxonomy (NCBI): domain Bacteria; kingdom Pseudomonadati; phylum Pseudomonadota; class Betaproteobacteria; order Burkholderiales; family Sphaerotilaceae; genus Rhizobacter; species Rhizobacter sp. P3_C12. The sequence continues at coordinate 83,307 of NZ_JBFUGW010000003.1, read as the reverse complement.
GCACGTGTCGACCGCCCTCACCTCGGCCGGCATCGGCATGGTGGTGCACGTGCTGTTCGCGTCACTGTCGCTGTTCCTGTTCGTCTGGAAATTCATCGGCTTCGCGCTGCGCGGCTTCGACCTCGTCGACCTGCTGGAGCTGATGTTCACGATGGGTTTCGTCTACCTGCTGCTGACCGGCTACCGCGGCCTGATGCCGGCGATCGCGGCGGCGACGCGCTTCGTCGGCGACCACCTGGGCGGCAGCATCGCCGGCATCGGCACCGACCGCACGCTCGCCGAGGAGATCTTCACGACGGTGCTGCAGCTGAGCCTGCACCCGGTGTGCGACGGGCTGATGGACTGCATCACGAACCGCGCCTACGCCATCTTCACGACCATGGTCGCGAGCCTGGCGATCCTGTTCCTCGGTGCGATCGCGACGGTGGTCGAGCTGTGGATGCAGTGGTGCTTCGAGATCGCGTTCGGCGTCGGCTGGTTCACGATCCCGTTCCTGCTGTTCCGCCGGCTGTCGTTCCTGTTCGACGGCTGGCTGAAGCTGTTCTTCAACGTGATGATGTACGACCTGATCGCGAAGGTGACGCTGTCGATGGTGCTGCTCGGCTTCCGCTCGATGAGCGCCGCCGCGACCGGCTCGATGGGCGCGACGATCGACGTGCACGGCCCGTACGACCTGATCGCGCTGTTCCTGTTCCTGGTGCTCGGGATGCTGGCGATGGCCTGTACCGGGCGCTTCGCGACCTCGGTGGTGGCGGGGATGTCGGGCACGGGCGGGTTGTTGCAGGACGTGGCGCGCAGCGCGGCGCGCTCGGCCGGCGGGCGCTGACAGGGCCGTGCGGCCGGCCGCCCAGGCCGGCCGGGCGAGTGCGCCAAGCCGCACGCCCGGCCCGCTCGCGCCCATGGCAAATCAAGCACTTGGAGACAGCCCGTCCTGGCACGCAGCTGGCGAATGCTTCCGGCATCGACGACCGCTCACAGGAGATCCCATGGCGCTTCCCTTCGTTCGCCCGTTCGTCCGCGTCCTGGCGCTGCTCTCGCTGGCCGCGCTGCCGCAGTTCGCGTCCGCCTTCGCATGCGGCGCCCCGCCCTCGGCCTACATCGACGGCCAGCGCGGCGGCTTCACCGACTTCACCGATTCGACCGGCTTCCCGATCTTCAACAAGGAGCACTGCTACGGCAACCCGATCTTCAGCACCAACGGGCACGACACCTACACCAGCAACCCGTTCAACAACCGCACGATGACGAACAGCGGCTTCGGCTACCAGTGCACCGAGTTCCCGCAGCGCTACTACATCTTCCGCTTCCACAAGCGGCTGGTGGTGCCGTCGGCGGCCGACCTTTGCACCTTCAACCTGCCGCAGGGCGTGTCGCGCTTCAAGCCCGGGCAAGGCACGCCGGTGCCGGGCGACATCTTCGTGTTCGGCCGCGGCATGTGCGGCGCGAGCGGGGAGCACGGGCACGTGTCGATCGTCACGAAGGTCTACAACCCGTCGTCGATCCAGATCGCGCAGCAGAACATGCGCAGCGAGCGCTCGACGATCGCCAACGTGAAGACGAGCTGCGGCTGCGGCTTCCTGCATGCCGAGGACAACCTGGCCGCCAACATGCCCTGGACCGACACGCCGAGCGACGCATGGGATCCCGACAACTTCCCGTGGGACGACCGGCCGATGGACACCAACGGCGGCAGCCTGATCGGCGACCCGGCGGACATGTGCACCTGCCGGTCGGACGACCCGACGCAGATCTGGCCGCTGTGCTGCAAGTTTCCGAAGGAAAAATGACCTTCCCCCGTTCGCCCTGAGCCTGTCGAAGGACCTGAGCCTGTCGAAGGGTCTGCTCGCATGCCGCCAAGGCTTCGACAAGCTCAGCCCGAACGGGTCAGGCAGCATCACTCGAACACTGCCGTCGCCTGCGGCACGCCCTCTCGAACCCAGGCGCGGTACATGCCCTGCGAGTTGAACGGCATCGCGAGGCTTCCGTCGGCGCCGAGTGCGACGAGGCCCCCGCGCCCGCCGAGCGGCTCCAGTGACTGCAACATCGCGCCCTGCGCCGCTGCACCCACGGCCTGGCCGAGGTAGCGCATGCGGGCATGGATGTCGTGCGCCAGGCACGCGCGGATGAAGTGCTCGCCACTGCCGGTGCACGACACCGCACAGCTCGCATCGTTGGCATAGACGCCGGCACCGACGATCGGCGTGTCGCCGATGCGGCCGGGCGCCTTGTTCGTCATGCCGCCGGTCGACGTGGCCGCCGCGAGGTGGCCGTGCCGGTCCAGTGCGACCGCGCCCACCGTGCCCATCCGCCGCGCTTCCGGCGCCAGCGGCAACGGGTCGTCGGCCTGCGCCGCGGCATCATGATCGAGCGCCGTCGCACCGGGCGACTGCGCGCGGATGCGCCGCCACTGCGCCAGCCGCTGCGGCGTCGAGAAGTACGCCGGATCCACCACCGCCAGCCCGCGCGCTTCGGCGAAACGGTCGGCCCCCTCGGCCCCCAGCAGCACACTGCCGCCATCGCGCAGCAGCTCGCGCGCCGCCAGCACCGGGTTGCGCACGCGCCGCACGCCGGCCACCGCGCCGGCCGCCAGCGTGCTGCCGTCCATCACGCCGGCATCGAGCGTGTGGCGGGCATCGGCATCGAACACCGCGCCATGGCCGGCATTGAACAGCGGGTTGTCTTCGAGCGCGCAGACCGCGGCCACCACCGCATCGAGCGCGCTGCCGCCGCGCGCCAGCACCGCCTGGCCGGACGACAACGCGGCGCGCAGCCCGGCGTGATACGGCAACTCGGCCTGCCGCGCCTCGGGCCCGAGGGCGCGCGCGATGGTGCCGGCGCCGCCGTGCAGCGCAAGGACGTAGGGTCGTTCCATGATGCTCAGTGCGCCATCAGCTGGCCGAGGAAGGCGCGCGTGCGCTCGTTCTGCGGCTGGTCGAAGAAGCGGGCCGGCGGCTGCAGCTCGACGATGCGCCCCGCCTCCATGAAGGCCACCCGGTCGGCCACGCGCCGCGCAAAACCCATCTCGTGCGTGACGACGATCATCGTCATGCCGTCGCGCGCCAGCGCCTGCATCGTCTCGAGCACCTCGCCGACCATCTCCGGGTCGAGCGCCGAGGTCGGCTCGTCGAACAGCATCAGCCGCGGCTTCATCGCCAGCGCCCGCGCGATCGCGACGCGCTGCTGCTGCCCGCCCGACAGCTGGCCGGGGAACTTGGCGGCCTGCTCGGCGATGCGCACCCGCGCGAGCAGCGCCTGCGCCTGCGCGCGCGAGGTGGCAGCCGCCTCGCGCTGCACCAGCTGCGGCGCCAGCATCACGTTCTCGAGCACGCTCAGGTGCGGGAACAGGTTGAACTGCTGGAACACCATGCCGATGCCCCGCCGCGCCAGCGCCGCCTCGCGCGAATCGTCGAGCAGCGTGCCGCCGAACACGATGCGGCCGCGCTCGGGGCGCTCGATCGCGTTGATGCAGCGGATCAGCGTCGACTTGCCCGAGCCGGACGGCCCGCAGACCACGAGCTTCTCGCCCTCGGCCATCTGCAGGTCGCAACCGGCCAGCGCATGGAAATCGCCGAACCATTTGTGGAGGCCCGAGATCTCGAGCAGCGGATTCGTTGCAGTCATCAGATTCACCTCACGGCATGGCGACGGCCGAGCCAGCGGCCGTACTGCGCGATCGAGATGCCGATCAGCAGGTAGACCGCGCCGACCATCACGTACATCTCGACGAAGAAGGGTTGCCACTGCGGATCGCCCATCGCCAGCCGCAGCGTGCCGGTGAGGTCGTACACGTTGACGATCGCGACCAGCGAGGTGTCCTTCACCGCGCCGATGAAATGGCTCGCGGTCGGCGCGATCGTCACGCGCAGCGCCTGCGGCAGCACGACGTGGCGCAGCCGCTGCCAGCGCGAGAGGCCCAGCGCATGCGCCGCCTCCAGCTGGCCGCGCGGCACCGCCTGCAGCCCGCCGCGGAAGATCTCGGCCAGGTAGGCGGCGCCGAACAGCGTCAGGCAGGCCGCGATGCGCAGCATCGGATCGAGCCGCCACGCCGGCGGCAGCAGCAAGGGCAGCACGAAGGCGCCGAAGAACAGCAGCGTGATCAGCGGCACGCCGCGCACCGCCTCGATGTACGCGCCGCACAGCCAGCGCAGCAGCGKCAGCGTCGAGCGCCGGCCGAGCGCCAGCGCGATGCCTAGCGGCACGCCCAGCAGGCAGCCGGTGACGGCCAGCAGCAGCGTCAGCGGCAGCCCGCCCCACAGGTCGCTGCCGACCGGCGCGAGCCCGGCCACGCCGCCGGCCATCAGCACGCCGAACAGCAGCAGCGCACCGGCCAGCAGCGCCACGCCGACGCGACCGAACAGCCGCGGGTGTGCCGCGCCGCACACGCCGATCAGCAGCACCGCGCTGCCGAGCACCGGCCGCCACTGCTCGCCGGGCGGGAAGCGGCCCAGCAGCACCAGTCGCGCCTTCTCGGCGACGACACCCCAGCAGGCGCCTGCCGCTGCACGGCAGGCTTCGGGATCGGGCTGCACGACGGCGTCGATCACGCCCCAGCGCAGCAGGCGCCACGCGGCCCAGCCGAGCGCCAGCAGCAGCGCGCTCGACACCAGCGACGACGGCAGGTCGGCGAACAACATGGCGCGCAACCGCTGCAGCGCGGGCTGCGGTGCCGGCGGGCGATCAAGATCGAAGGTAGCGCCCATCTCAACGCTCCTTCACTTGCACCGCGGCATTCACCGCGCCCATCGCGAGCGCGATCACCAGGTTCAGCAGCAGGTAGACGCTCGCGATGATCGCGATGCACTCGATCGCCTGGCCGTTCTGGTTCAGCGAGGTGGTCGCGACCGAGACCAGGTCGGGGTAGCCGATCGCGACCGCCAGCGACGAGTTCTTGACCGTGTTCATCACCAGGCTCGCGAAGGGCGGCACGATCACCCGCAGCGCCTGCGGCACGATCACGCGGCGCAGCGCCTGCGCGCGCGTCAGGCCGAGTGCCTGCGCGGCTTCCCACTGGCCGCGCGGCACCGCCTGCAGGCCGGCGCGCACGATCTCGGCCCCATAGGCGCCGGCATACACCGTCAACGCACCGACCAGCGCGAGCCACTCGGGGCTCAGCGTCGCGCCGCCGGTGACGCCGAAGCTGCCGAGCACCGGCCGGTCCCAGCTGCCGGGCTGCAGCAGCCACAGCGCGGCGATCAGCACCGGCGCAAGAGGCCACGCCGCGGCGCGCCGGCCGAGCAGGCGCCAGGTGGTCCACGGCAGCAGCAGGCTCAGCGCCAGCAGGCCGGCGGCCATCAGCGCATCGAGCTGCGGCACCGCGACCGCGAGCCCGCCCTTGCTGAGGAAGACGAGGTCGCTCCACTGCATCGGCGATTCGGGCGCCGGCAGCAGCATCGTCAGCGCGAAGTACCACAGCAGCACCTGCACCAGCAGCGGCACGTTGCGCACCAGGTCGACATACGCGATCGCGCTCCAGCGCAGCAGCGCGTGGCGGCTCAGCTGCGCGATGCCGACCGCGAAGCCGAGCACGCTGACCAGCAGCACCGCCGGCAGCGCGGCGCGCAGCGTGTTGGCGATGCCGGCGGCGAACGCGCGGGCATAGGTGTCGCCGGCGTCGTACGGGATCAGGCCTTCGGAGATCGCGAAGCCGGCGCTGTCGTCGAGGAAGCCGAAGCCCGATGCGACATGCCGCGCCGCGAGGTTCTGCGCGGCGTTGTGGGCCAGCCAGCCGCCGAGGGCGAGCACTGCGAGCAGCGCGATGAACTGCGGCAACAGCACGCGCCAGCGCAGCGGCGGGCGCGGCGGCGCATCCACGGCGACTTCCGCGATGACATCAGGGACGGCCACGAGCGGTCCGAGGGGTGGGAATGCAGCGGACATGGCCACCTCAGCGCAGCGGCGGCGACATCAGCAGGCCGCCTTGCGTCCACAGGCCGTTGCGCCCGCGCGGCAGCTTGACGGACGAGCGCGCGCCGAGGTTGCGCTCGAAGCTCTCGCCGAAGTTGCCGACCTGCTTGACGATGCGGTAGCTCCACTCCTTGTCGAGCCCGAGGAAGCGGCCGAGGTCGTCGCCGCTGCCGGCGAAACGGCGGATCGCCGGGTCGCTGCTGCCGGACTTGAGGCCGTCGATGTTGGCCGACGTGATCGCGAGCTCCTCGGCCTCGATCATCGCGTTGAGCGTCCACTTGGCGATCGCGAACCATTCGTCGTCGCCGCGCCGCACCGCGGGCCCGACCGGCTCCTTCGAGACCAGCTCGGGCAGGATCACGTAGTCGTCGGGGTTCTTCAGGTGCGTGGCCTTCAGCACCGCGAGCGCGCCGCTGTCACCGGTGAAGGCCTGGCAGCGGCCGCTCGCGAAGGCCTGCTGCGCCGCCTCGGCCTGGTCGAACACGACCGCCTTGTACGGCAGCTTGTGGGCGCGGAAGTAGTCGGCGAGGTTCTTCTCGGTGGTGGTGCCGGCGTCGACGCAGATGGTGGCGCCGCCGAGCTGCTTCACGCTCGCGAGGCCCGGCTTCTTCTTCGCGATGAAGGCCTGGCCGTCGTAGAAGTTGATGCCGACCCACGCGAGGCCGAGCGAGGCATCGCGCGTGAAGGTCCAGGTGGTGTTGCGCGACAGCACGTCGATCTCGCCGCTCTGCAGCGCGGTGATGCGCGTCTGGCCGCTGGTCGGCACGTATTTCACCTTCTCGGCGTCGCCCAGCACCGCGGCCGCGAGGGCCCGGCAGTAGTCGACGTCGAGCCCGCTCCACTTGCCGCTGCCATCGGCCAGCGCGAAGCCGGCGCGGCCGGTGTGCACGCCGCAGGTGACGACGCCCTTCTGCTTGATGCCGTCGAGCACCTTGCCGGCGTGCGCCGCGAACGGCAGCATGGCGGCCGCGGCGCTCAACGCGCAGCGCAAGGCCAGGGACACGATCGGGGCGGCGTACTGCTTCATATCTCGTCCTTGTTGCGGAAATGGGCGGATTGACCGGGAAACTGCGCGTCGGTGGTGAGGTGCGACAGCACCGACTCGGACAGCTCGCGCGCGATGCGCAGGCCGTCGGGGTTGAGCCGCATCACCGCGGCGACCAGGGCCTCCATCACCGCCAGCGCGCCGAGCGCGGAGCTCGGCAGCACCGCGTGCTGCGCGGGCGCGAGCAGCAGCGTGTCGGCCATCGTCGCGAGCGGGGCGGTGGGTGAATCGGTGATCGCGATGACGTGGGCGCCGCGCTTGCGGGCGAACTCGGCCAGGCGCACGGTGGCGATCGAATAGCGCGGCAGCGAGATCGCGATCAGCAGGTCGCTGTCGCTGCAGCGCGCGAGGCGGCGCGCCGCGACCTCGGTGCCGCCGCTGCCGGCGATCGCCCAGACCTGCGGCAGGTAGGGCATCAGCACGTGCGCGCCATAGCCGGCGACGAAGCTGCTGGTGCCGAGACCCAGCAACCAGACGTTGCGCGCCTTCAGCAGGCGACCGGCGGCGCGCTGGATCTGCGGCACGCTGCCAGCCTGCGTGAGGGCTTCGCCGTCGATGGGGGCATCACCGCTCTTCGTCCTGCCGGCCTGGCCTGCCTTGGGTGCGCGGCCGGTGGCGCCGCTGCGCGCGCCATCGAGCTTGCGCACCGGATCGACCACCGATTCGAGCTCGCGGCCGAGCAGGCTCTTCAGGTGCGCGAAGCCCTCGAAGCCGGCCGCGACCGAGAAGCGGTTGATCGCGGCGACCGAGGTGCCGGTGAGCGAGGCGATCTCGTCGGCGCTGCACGACAGCGTCTGGATCGGGTGCGCCGCCATCCAGTGGCCGACCCGCGCGAGCGATGGCGAGGCCTCCTGCGCGGCGGCGGCGATGCGCTGCTGAGCGGAAGCTCCTGAGGGCGGTGACGACGGCATGAATGAATGATGACATTCAATAAGTCATTTGTAAATCGTTTCATTCACTCAGGATTTTCCCGGAATCGCGGTCCCAAAAGGAAACCGGGAGACAGTGCAGAAGCACTGTCCCCCGATTCTTGGAGCAGACGATATGAAGTTGTCCGAGCGGTGCGGCCCGGGTCTGGCGGCTGCTTACGCGGCCATCAGAACCTCGGCAGCCCTCCTGTACAGCGCACTCGGGTTGTCACCGAAGCTCGCAAGCCCGATGGTGTGACCCGACTCGAGCCAGCCCCAGAGGTAGGCGATGATGCCGCCCTTCTCCGGAGAGAACTCCAGTCCGTGCTCCTCCAGCCGACGGAACACCTGCTCCGGCGACAGGCTCGGATTCACGGGCGTCTCCCTGATGAGGTAGACGCTCGGGAAGTTGAACCTGCGCCGCAGGTACTCCGGGACGGAGGATCCGTTGACGCGGAGATTGAACTCCGACACCAGTGCCGTCGTGTTGCCACGCAGGTCACCGCCGGCGAAGCCTCGCAGCCCCGCCTTGTGAAGCACGTCCATCATCGGGTGAGTCACCGGCCCGAAGTCGCGCGAAGACGACTCGTTGCCGGCGTGGTGCCCGTTGAGGACGACCTGCACCGTGGTGCCGAGGAAGTGAACTCCCTCGTCGTCGAGGTAGTACTGGTTGGAGTAGTCGTCTCCAGGCACGTGCCGCTGCACCTGAACGACCCGACCGCGCCGCACGAAACGCTGTGCGGCGCGGCGGAGATCGGCGCCCTTGAACGGGCCCTTGACGTTGACTCCGCCGGTCGTCTCGAACGCGTCCTTCACCCAGCCCTTGCCGAAATCGTCGGGAAGGACGATCGACTGGCCGGGATTGAACACGAGCGTCTTGGGCGCGAAGCCCCAGAAGCCGTGGCGCTCCATGAAGCCGGGGAAAGCCGACTTCAGCGAAGCACTTTCGAGAGCGTCCTGCCAGTCGGTCGCCCAGGACTCGTTCTCGATGTCCAGAGGAGCGAACTCCTCGTCGAACATGCAGGGAACGTAGAGCTCGTTGCGACGCATGCTCAGCGGGTTCTGGTGCCACTCGACCTGGGTCGTCGGCGCCAGTCCGCAGCGCAGCAGGTGGTCGGAAGCCGGCCGGAAGGCCCGCTTCAGCGACTCGTGGAGCTGGATCCGGTCGCCGTCCTCGGAAATCGCGAGGAACTGGGTTCCGCCGCGCTCCGATCGGGCCTTGTCACTGCTGACGAAGGCCTGGTGGAGGTTTCCGTTGAACAGCGCTTTCGCTCCGTCCATGATTCCTTCTTTCTCGTCCGGGGAAGCGGCGCAGTCCCAGGGGGACCTGCCTCTTCCCTTGCCGACCCGATTTGAGCCTGCAGTCGGGGTATAGGGCAGGTCGAGGGACTGTCAAGAGCACATGCGCAAGGCGCGCCCAAAAGGAAGAAGCGCCGGTCGATCAAGCAGCGAGAGCTGCAAGACCGAACCGACGCTTCCGGGGTCGCGATGCGGCGCGCCAGATGGAGACCACCCGGCGCGACCGCATCGCATCCGATTCAAGCCGACGCGCTACTGCACGCCGGAGCCTTCATCGGGATTCTTCTTGGTGGTCGTGAGCAACCAGCCGACCCACATCGCCACCGGAACGAGCAGCAGAGCCTTGATCTGCACCGGACCGGGAACCACGTGGAACAGCCAGGCGTCCAGCAAGGTGCCGAACAACACCTGGAAGCCGCGCAGCGAACCGAGCCGCGCGACGGTGAGTCCGGTGCCTTCGCTGGTGACGTAGGCGAGTTGCATGGCGAGTTGCTGGAGCAGCGAGAACGCCGCCACGCCGAGCAGCAAGGCCACCGCCAGCGCCGAGGTCGGAACGGCTGCCCGCTCCAGCGACACCACCGGCGCCGCCGTGAACCACAGCGGAACCGCCAGCACCGCTGCCGGACCGTTCTGCCACAGCGCCTGCGTGAGCTTGCTCTCCTTGCGCGGCGTGACCGGTGCGAGGCCAGCGGCCTCGCGACGATCGTTCAGCGCCCTTGCCGCTGCCGCATCCTTCTTCGACACGTCATCGGTCAGGTAGTGCAGCAAGGTCGTGAACAACCCGCTGCCCAGCATGAACGCGATGCCGTGCCAGACCGAGCCGCTGGCCTTCGGGGCTTCCGAAAACAGCAGGCTGGCGGAGACGGTGTAGATCATCGGAGCGACCAACGCCGACGCATTGATCCGCTCGTGCTTGCCGAACCGGGACAGAACCCAGCCGACCAGCAACGTCCAGACCTGTACGACAGCCATCGATACCGACGACTGAAGCTGCCCCGCCATCTCGACGGACGCGAACAGGATGCAGGTCGTCTGACCGCTCTGCGTGATCGCCTGCCCCGCCCGGTTGAACAGGTAGTGCGGGCGGAACACATCCAGCGAGCGCTGCCGCCATGCCCTGACCGCGGCGACGACCAGCACCGCCAGGAACACGCCCTGGAAGCGCACGGCCAGCACCGTCGAATCGTTGGCGAGCGACAGCACGCCGATCGCGCGGCTCGATGTCTGCACGGCTTGGACACCCGCGCAGTACATCAGGAAGAACACCACCGCGATCAACACCTTGCCAGGCAGTCCTCTCAAGACTGCCACCTCCTTCTTGTCGTGCGAACCGGTTGCCCGGAACGCAGATCCCGCTCGATGTGCGGTCACATCCGCAAATGAAGCGTGCGGAACGCCTGCTGGGCTTAGGGCAGCCGGCCCGGTTGTCAAGAGCGCGGGCCGGCCCGGCACTTGCACTGCTGCAGCTCCCCACACGAGGCCCGACCCCATGAGCAACGACTCCACCTCCCCCGCCCCGCGGCGCGACGCGATGCGCTGGGTCCCCGTCCCCGAAGAGCTTTTCCAGGCCACGCTGAAGGTCCGCGTGCAGGTTCAGAAACAGCTGCAGATGCGCCCCGATCTCTCGGTGGTGATCGGCGCGATGCTGGCGCGCGCACTCGAGACCGAAGGACTCGCCGACGCGGTGGCGCGCCATGCGGTGGCGCAGCTGCAGCGCAGCGTCGAAGCCGCGGTCGAGCCATGAAACGGCTGGCCAGCGATGTGCGGCACGGCGCACGCGCGACGGCACCGAGCGCGGCGTGCCGCACAGCGCCGCATCGCGCTGCCCGGTGTCGCGGCCTTCGGCGCGGTGGCACGGCCATTGCGCAATGCAACCGCCACTGCCAGGAGTGCCCATGAAGATTCCGCTGCGCTTCCACCCGCTCGCGCGCTCGCCGCAACTCACCGCGCTGCTGCGCTGGTGCCTGCTCGGCGCGGTGTGCGCGCTGCTGCTGCTCGCGATGCTGCCGCAGCCGGTGCTGGCCGCCGGTGCGCCGCCCGGGGCCGCCTACCGGTTGAAGGTCGGCACGCTGGTGGAGTTCGATCCGCGCAGCGGCACCGTCGGCGACGCGATCAAGTCGCTGCTGGAGCCGGTGCAGTACCGCATCACCTACCGCACCGTCGACCCGGTCGACAGCGCCGCAGTGCTGCAACGCCGCATCCCCGCCATCGCCGCGCATGCCGGCGTGATGAGCATCGAGCAGGCGCTGCTGCTGCTGATCGGCGAGGACAACCGGCTGGTCGTCGACCACGTGAACCGGCTGGTCGCGGTGGAACGGCTGCCCGATGACGCGAAGGAGACGCGATGAGACCCCTGTTCACCCGCTGCCTGGTGCTGCTGCTGCCCTGCCTGCTCGCGGCCTGTGCCGCGACGCCGCCGAACGGCGGCCGATCCGCCTCGAACCCGCGCATCGTCGAGCGCGACCTGGGTGGCGACGCGCTCACCTCCGCCGATGAGCGCAAGCCCGCCACCGCGCGCTGAGCCGCCGGAGCCGTCGGCGCGCCGCGATGCCGCGCTGCCGACGCTGATGACGCTCTACATGCGCGAGGTGCGCCGCTTCGCGCGGCTGCTGCCGCAGCACGAATCCGAGCTGCTGGCCGGCATCGACCGGGGCGATGCGCAGGCGCGCGACGCGCTGATCTGCCACCACCTCGGCTTCGTGATCGCGATGGCGCGCGGCTTCTCGAACCGCGGGCTGGAGCTGCTCGACCTGATTGAGGAAGGCAACGTCGGCATGCTGGTCGCGCTGCAGAAGTTCGAGACCGCGCGCGGGCTGCGCTTCTCGACCTATGCCGGCTTCTGGATCCGCCACCACCTGCAGACCGCGCTCGCGATGCAGGTGCCGATCGTGCGGCCGCCGCTGCGGCTGCAGATGTCGCACGACGCGGCGCCGGTCACGCCGGTGCCGATGGACGACGAGGACGTCGAGCAGCAGCTGTCGGACGCCGGCTTCCGCGAACGCGACGTGGCCGACGAAGTGGCCGAGCAGCGCGATGCGCCGCGCGTGGCCGAGCTGCTGCGCGCGCACGTGGCGCAACTGCCGGCACGCCAGCGCGACATCATCGTCGCGCGCTTCGGGCTCGATGGCGGCGATGAATGCACGCTGCAGCAGCTGAGCAGCGAACGCGGGGTGACGCGCGAGCGGATCCGGCAGCTGCAGGTGTCGGCGCTGCTGACGCTGCGCGAGGCGCTGGAGAGCGCGGGGGTCACGAGGGATGTCGCGTTGGCCTGACGCCAGCAGCCGTTCGGCCTGAGCTTGTCGCAGGCCATGCGCGCTTCGGACAAAACCCTTCGACGGACGGGCCCTCGACAAGCTCGGTCCCTGCTCAGGGCGAACGGTTCTCTCCCGTTCGGGCTGAGCCTGTCGAAGCCCTGCCCGCCGTACGCCGATCACACCGCGGCGAAATCGCTGTGCGTCATCGGCGCGAACCCCGACACCGCCCCATCCCCCCGGTAATCCTGCGGGTCCACGCTGAACCGCGTCAGCTTGTCGTACAGCGTCTTGCGCGGCACATGCAGAATCTCGCAGGCCCGCGTGACCGAGCCACCGCACATGCGCAGGCACTGCTCGATCACCGTGCGCTCGAACGAGGCCACCAGCTGCGGCAGCGACTGCTGCGGCGCATCGTCGCCGCCGGCCAGCTCGGGCATGCCCAGCACGTGCCGCTCCACCGCGTTGCGCAGCTCGCGCACGTTGCCCGGCCAGTCGCGCACCATCAGCCGGCAGACGAACTCGATGTCGAGCTCGGCCTCGGTCAACCCGTGGTGCTCGGCCGCCTCCAGTGCAAAGGCATGCGCAAGCAGCGGGATGTCGTCGCGCCGCTCGCGCAGCGGCGGCAGCGACAGCTCGATCACGTTGATGCGGTAGTACAGGTCGATGCGGAAGCGTCCGGCACGCGACAGCTCCAGCAGGTCGTCCTTGGTCGCGGCCACCACGCGGCAGCTCAGCCGGATCGGCTCGTTGCCGCCGACGCGCTCGATCGTGCGCTGCTGCAGCGCACGCAGCAGCTTCACCTGCATCGCCATCGGCATGCTCTCGATCTCGTCGAGGAACACCGTGCCGCCGGCCGCGTACTCGAGCTTGCCGATGCGCCGCTTGGTCGCGCCGGTGAAGGCGCCCGCCTCGTGGCCGAACAGCTCGCTCTCGAAGATGTTCTCGGGGATCGCGCCGCAGTTGATCGCGACGAAGCGCCTGTCGGCGCGCGGTCCGTAGTCGTGCAGGCAGCGCGCCACCACCTCCTTGCCGCAGCCGGTCTCGGCCTTCACCAGCACGTCGGTGTCGACGCGCGAGAGCCGCAGCAGCACCTGGCGCAGCTTGCCCAGCGCCGGGTGGTTGCCGCGCAGCACCTCGTGGATCGGCACGATGCCGCGGCGCACCGGCGCGGGCTCCACGTCCTGCAGCGCCTCGGCGGCGCGCGTCTGCAGCGTCAGCTCGCGCGAGCGGATCGCCTGCTTGCACGCAATGGCCAGGCGCGGCAGCTTGTCGGGCGCGAGCACGTCGCGCGCACCGCGGTGCACCGCCTCGACCGCGGTCGCGGTGTCTTCCTGGTCGCTCAGCGCGATCACCGTGAGCTGTGGGTCCATCGCATGGCACTGCGACAGCAGCTCCATGCCCTCGTGCACGCCGGGCAGGCGCAGGTCGGTGACCACCACGCCGGCCGCGCCCGACGCGATCAGCGTCAGCAGGTCCTCCGCGTTGGACACCGCGTGCACGTCCAGGCCACCGTCACGCAAATGGGCCGCGAGTTGAGCGCGGGTGCTGCCGAACAAGTGAAGCAATGCGACTTTCATGATGGGGTCCAGCGTAGTGATTTGTGGGCGGCGCGCAAGCTACGAGAACTCGTAGGGTGGCTCGAACGCCTCGTTGCGGCAGACGTGCGGAATGCCGCCAGCACCACCGCATGCCTTGCGGCAACGCGCACAGTCGCCGCGCCGCGTGCCTGGCAGGAAGCGATGCCACGTTGCCGGCTAACTGCTTGGCGCGATTGAGATTTCGCGCGGCGTGACGGCGCGCTGCACAAGCTGGCATCGGTGTTGCGCTGTTCGTGGCACGACCGCCGCGAGACCACCACCATGACCCTCCCGCTCAAGAAGCCCCGATCGCCCCGAGACGGCGTGCGCGCCGGTGCACCGCGGCCCGCACACGACACCGAGCAGGGCCTGATCCCCGACACGGTGATCACGAAGCTGCGCGCGCAATCGCGCTTCGACCTGCTGGCCGCCGCGTCGGCCGATCGCGCGCGCTGGTTCGTCGCGTTCCTGCTGCTGTCGGGCATCACGCTGTTCTCGGCGATCGGCTGGTACACCGCCGACCAGCGCTTCGCCTCCAACGTGCGCGTGGCCTGGGTCAAGCTCGATCCGTCGGGCGCATACACGGTGGAGTTCGCCGACCAGGCGCGCCCGGTGGAGTTCTTCCAGACCACGCTCGAATCGAAGATCAGCGAGTTCGTCGAGAAGCGCTACCGCAAGAATGCCGCGACGATCACCGGCGACTACCGCTTCGTCGGCTTCTTCCTGTCGCCCAAGCTGGTCGCGCAGTTCCTCGGGCAGGACGACTACAACGCCGCGCGCGTCGCCGCCGAGCTGAGCGACTGCAAGGCGCGCTGCCTGGAGCGCGACGTGCGCGTGCGCGTGGTGCAGCACCGCACGCAGATCCCGTCGACGATCCCCGAGCAGGGCCGCGCGACGCTGTACGAGACGCTGGTCTTCACCACCTTCACCGAGCGCAAGCCCGACGGCACGGTCGTCGACCGGCGCAACGCCATCGTGCAGATGGGCTGGCGCATCAAGGGCAAGGACGAGATCGCCGCGAACAAGGGCTCGCTGGTCGCCAACCCGCTCGGGCTGGAGATCCTGTCGCTGGACCTGAAGGAAGACCCGACGCCGGTGCCGCGCGACGACAAGCTCGCGCAGACCGGTTGAGGCCCGCAATGACATTCCCCATGGAGCAACGCGCCACGATGAACACCCTTTTGCTCAACCGTGCCCACCTCGCGCTGGCCGCCCTCGCGGTCGTTGCAGGCCCCGCCTTCTCGCAATCCACGCCGTTCGATGGCCCGGGCGATGCGCCGCGCAACGCCACGTCTGCGCTGCCTGCCGCGTCGGCTCCGGCCGCGGCCCCCGTGCGCCGCACCGCTGCCGCCGCCCCGCGCATCCAGGCGCGCGCCGCCAACCAGGCGCGGCCTGGTGAGCCGGCGCTGAGCTGCCGCACGATCAACTGGCAGCGCGGCGACATCATCCGGCTGCAGGCCCAGCCCTTCAAGCAGATCCACGTCGCGCTGCCGGAGGCCGGCATCGACGTGATCATGGGCGACAAGGAGCTGTGGGCGCTCGACTGGATCAACAGCCGCATCTTCATCAAGCCGACCAGCCGCTCCAGCGAGGGCCGCTCCACCACCATCTCGGCGATCGGCCAGAGCGGCAACGCCTACGAGTTCCTGGTGACGCGCGTGCCGGAGAACCTGGAGATCTCGCATTGCGTCTACATCCAGGCCGACCCCGGTCTGATCTCGCGCGGCGCGTGGGCGCGCGCCGGCGAGCAGCGCAGCGACGGCTCGTATGCCTCGGACGCGCGGCAGGAGGTCAGCGCGCTGCGCGAGCGCAACGCCGGGCTCGAGCGCCAGGCGCGCGACTCGATGAAGGCCTACCGCAAGAAGCTCAACAGCAACTACGGCTGGGAGACCGGGCTGTTCTCGCGCTGGACGGCCGGCGAGATCGAATCGGTCTACGACGACGGCCGCTTCACCTACGTGCGCATGAAGGAAGGCGCACAGGGGCTCGCGTCGATCATGGCCGAGCTCGACGGCAAGGCGGTGCTGCTCGACTACGCGTACGACGAGCCGACCCGCACCTACCAGATCAGCGGGCTGTTCCCGAAGTTCACGCTGTACTCGGGCAAGCAGACGCTCAGCATCACCCGCAAGGGTGAACGGGAGTCCTGAGATGAGCCAGCCCACCCCTCACAACCCGCCGGCCGGCGCCGCAGCGCAACCCTTCGCCGACAGCCTGCCGCCGACCCAGCCGCCCGGCGCCGACGAGCAGGTCTCGCAGCACGGCAAGCGCGTCGTGATCGTCGGCGCGGTGCTCGGCGGTCTGATCGTCGGCGGCCTGCTGGTCGATTCGCTGCGCAGCCCGCCGAAGCCGGCCGCGCCGCCGGTGGCCGATGCCGGCAAGGCGCCGCCGCAGGACCCGTTCGTCGACTTCGAGGCCAAGCAGCGCGTCGAGGCGGCGCGGCTCGAGACCGAGCGGCAGAAGAAGCTCGCGCTGGAGCGCGCGCGTGCCGAGGCGCAGCGCGAGGCACCGCCACCGTCGGCCGCCGCACCGCGCTCGCCCGAGCAGGACCTGCGGGRGACCGCGCGCATGGAAGACCTGAAGCGTTCGCTGGCCGCGGTGAGCTCGCACGAGATGCTGGTGTCGAACCCGCGTGGTCCGCGCGATCCGAAGGAGGCGCCGCGCCGCGCCGGCTCGACGACCGGAAGCGGCGGCGTACCGGCCACCGGCACGGCCGCGGCGGGCAGCGTGGCCGCCGCCGCGGTGGGGGCGGATGCGCAGGCTGCGCCATCGCAGTCGACCCTCACGCGCCTGCGCCAGGCGATCGACCGCGTGCGCGGCAGCGCCGACGACCCGGCGCGCTACGTGCGCGACCTCGCCGGCGCGCAGGCCTCGGGCGCGGTGGTCGGCCAGACCGCCACCGCGCGCCGCGAAAAGGGTGATGCGCAGCGCGAGGGCGAGTACCTGGTGCCGGTCGGCACGGTGATGGCCGCGGTGCTCGACATCGAGGTCAACTCCGACTGGGAGGGCCGCTGGCGCGCGCTGATCGCGCGCGACATCTACGACCTGAACCAGGACGTGATCCTGATCCCGAAGGGCACGCGCGTGCTCGGCAGCTCGGCGCGGCCGAAGCCGGTCAACGAGGCGATCAACGAGCGCATGGCGCTGATCGCGCAGTGGCTGGTGCTGCCCAACGGCGCGCGCATCGACCTGTCGCGCAGCGCGATGCTCGACGGCGCCGGCGTGGCCGCGCTGGAGGGCGACGTGAACCGGCATTTCCTCGCGACGCTCGGCGGCGTCGCGGCCTACGGCGTGATCGGCGGGCTGGCCGCGACGCGCGCGGTGCGCTCGACCAGCAACGACACCAACCTCGCGGTCAGCGTGCTGGCCGGGCGCGACGCCGGGGCCGAGATCGCGGCGGGCCTGGCCGACGTGGGACGGCGCGTCGCGTCGCGCTACCTGAACCTGGTGCCGACCATCGTCGTGAAGCCGGGCACGCCGATGAACGTGTTCCTCGACGACGAGCTGTTCCTGCGCGCGTGGGCGCCGATCGACGAGTTCGCGCCGGCGGTGGCTCCTCAATCGATGCGCTGAAATGACGGCGCCTGCCTCCGTTCGCCCTGAGCTTGTCGAAGGGCCCGATCATCCTGAGCTTGTCGAAGGACCTGAGCCTGTCGAAGGGTCTTGCTCGCGTGGCACGAAGGCTTCGACAGGCTCAGCCCGAACGGGGGTAAAGCACCTGCGCGAGCTGCTGCTGCGCCTGGCCGATGGCGACTATGCGCACGCGCAGCTGCGCTGGTCGCTGCTGCCGTACCTGACGGCGTGCGCACCGCTGATCGTCACCAGCGTGCTCGCGCCGGCCTGGCTCGCGTGGCTGATGGCACTGCCGTCGATGCTCGCGCTGTACCGCGTGACGCAGATCCTCGACCCCGGGCTGTTCGAGGTGAGCCCGCAGCGCGGCGCGCTGGCCTATGCCTTCGCGCTGAACCTGCTGTTGCTGCTGTGGTGCCTGGCGCTCGCACTGGCCGGGCGTGGCGGCGCGATCGCGACCACCGCGTTCGCGCACACCGCGCTGCTGGCGCTGGCGATCGCCCCGGCCTGCCGGCGCAACCGCGCCCGACGCACCCGCCGCTGGCCGCTGCACTTCACCTTCATCCCGCTCGCAGCGCTGGTGCTGGTGCTGCAGGGCATCGCGACCTGGAGGGCGCCGTCATGAGGGTCGTGCTGCGCTTGTCGTGCGTGCTGCCTTGCATCGTGTGCCTGCCGGCGCAGGCCGCGCTGTACCGCTGCCCGTCGCTGCAGGAACCGGGCCGCAGCATCGTCACCAACCTGGTCGGCGATGCCGAGGCGCGTCAGCGCGATTGCACGCCGCTCGCGACGCGCGCCTCGGCGCTCGATGCACCGGTCAAGCCGCTGCAGGCCGCCGCCCCCCCGCGCACGCAACCGGGGCCCGCCGACCGCCGCATCCCGGTGGCGCTGCAGCGCGAGCGCGACACCGACCGCCGCGCGATCATCGATGCCGAACTGCGCACCGAGCAGCAGTTGCTGGCCCGCGCCCGCGAGATCGTCAAGGCAGCGCCCGCCGGCGATGCCGAGGCCCAGACCCAGGCGCGCCAGGCCGCCGCCCGCCATGCCGACAACGTCGACGCGCTGCAGCGCGAACTCGCCCGGCTGCGCTGACATGACCGCCAACGATCCGCAAAGCCCGCAGGCGCAGAGCGCCGTCAAGCTCCAGTGGGAGCTGGTGCGGCACTACCTGAGCCCGATCGAGCCGTTCTTCCGGCTCGAGGGCGTGACCGGCATCTTCGTGAACCGCTTCGACAGCGTCTACATCATGCGGCACGGCGAGTTCGCGCCGGTCGATGCGCGCTGGAGCAACGAGTTCCACTTCGTCACCGCGATCGAGCAGATCGCCAACGCACTCGGCCAGGAGGTGCACCCGATCGAGCGCCCGCTGCTCGACGCGCGGCTCGACGATGGCTCGCGCATCAACGCGGTGCTCGCGCCGACCGGCGTGACCGGCAGCAACATGACGGTGCGGCTGTTCCCCAAGCTGCGCTTCACCGCCGAGGCGCTGCTGGCCAGCGGCTCGTTCAACCGCGAGATGTTCCGCTACCTGCGCCTGGCGATGCTGAACCGCTTCAACGTGCTGGTCTCGGGCGGCACCGGCAGCGGCAAGACGACGCTCTTGAACGCGGTGTCGAACTTCATCCCGCCGGAGGACCGCATCGTCAGCATCGAGGACACCGCCGAGCTGCAGATCGACAGCCGGCACTGGGTGGCGCTCGAGGCGCCGCACCGCTTCGCGAAGGACGTGGAGCCGCTGACGATGAGCCGGCTCGTGAAGAACGCGCTGCGCATGGAGCCGCAGCGGCTGATCGTCGGCGAGGTGCGCGACGGCGCGGCCGCCGAGGCGCTGCTGACGGCGGCCAACACCGGCCACTCCGGCATCCTGTCGACCATCCACGCCAACAGCGCGCTCGACACCATCGACCGCCTGACCAATCTGGCCGCGGCCGGCTTCTCGGCCATTCCGTACGAGCACGTGCAGCGCCAGGTGCGCAACAACCTCGACGTGATCGTCCACGCGCAGAAGACGCCACACCACGGCCGGCGCATCGTCGAGGTGGCCGAGCTCGACGACGGCGAGTTCCACCTGCTGTGGCGCTGGAACCACCACGAAGGACGGCACGAGCAGGTGAAGGCGCCATCGATGCGCCGCATGCTCTACACCCGGGACGACGACGCATGAACGGCATGAACGGACTGCAGGATGCATTGAACGGCACGGTCTCGCAGGCGGTGATCGCCGCGATGCGCTGGTCCACGCCCTGGTGGTGGGTGTGCACCGCCCTCGCGCTGACCACGCTCGCGCTGATCAACGTGCTGCCGTGGCGCGTGCCGCCGGCCAAGGAGGCCGAGTACGGCATCTGGGAGGTGATGAAGATCGCGCTGCGCCGGGTGGCGGTGTATGCGCTGGTCGCGCTGGTGCTGATCTTCTGGCCGGGCATGTACTTCGCCACCGTGGCGGCGCTCGGCAACGCGCCCGGGCAGGGCCATGCGTGGTTCGTCGACTACGTGTCGCGCCAGGCCTGGCGCTGGGGCTGGCTGCTGCCGGCCGGCATGCTGCTCGGCTGGACCGCGCGCGTCGCCTCGGCGCGCTACCTGACGCCGCAGATGTCGCGCCTGGTGCAGCGGCTCGTGGTGCGGCAGGAGGACCACAAGCAGAGCGACATCCGCAACGAGGTCGGCCGGCTGAAGGCGCGCGATTTCGACCCGCGCCGGCATCGCCGCGACGGCCAGGTCTTCATCGGGCTCGATGCGGCCGGCAAGCCGATGTTCCTCGCGGCCGAGACCTTCCGCGCGACGCACATGCAGATCGTCGGCCCGACGCGCTTCGGCAAGGGCGTGGTGCTGGGCGTGATGCTGGAGCAGGCGATCGAGCAGGGCCACTCGGTGGTCTACATCGACCCGAAGGCCGATGCCTTCATCCCGTACATCATGGCCGAGGCCTGCGAGCGCGCCGGCCAGCGCTTCATCTACATCGACCTCGGCAACGAGGACACGCGCTGGGCGCCGTTCGAGGGCGGCGCGCCGCGCGACCGGCGCTCGCGCATCTGCGCCTGCTTCGGGCTCAACAACACCGGCGACGGCTCCGACTTCTACAAGTCGCGCGAGCGCGCCATCCTCGACACCATCATGCCGCGCTCGGGCACCAGCATCGCCGGGCTGCGCGCGGCGCTGGAGCAGCGCGGCGAGGACGGCAAGCCGCTGAAGGAGGGCGCGAGCCGGCTCTACGACAACCTGGTGGAGTTCGGCATGCTGCCCTCGCTGAACCCGAAGAAGGGCGGCGGCAACAAGATCGGCGAGGCGCTGAAGGCAGGCGCCACGATCTACGTGCGCGGCTCGCTCGACGACCCGACGATCCGCCGCGCGACGCAGGCCTTCGTGACCGAGGTGATCCAGGAGGCGCGGCGCCTCGCACCGGAGCGCACGCGGCAGCTCACGCTGGCGATCGACGAGCTGAAGTTCATGATCTCGCAGGAAGTGAGCGACGCGCTCGCGACGATCGCCGGCTTCAAGGTGAACATGGTGCTGCTGCACCAGTCGATCCACGACCTGCGCAGCCCCGAGGACCGCACGCTGAACGTGCAGGCGATCGAATCGGGCGTGCTGGTGAACTGCCAGGTGAAGCTGCTGTACCGCGCGAGCGACCCGGAGACGGCCGAATGGGCGAGCCTGCTGTCGGGCACGAAGATCGTGCGCGTGACCAAATCGGCGAGCGTCGAATACAACCGCTTCGGCGGCGAGGCCTACACGCCGAAGCGGATGCTGTCGGACCTGGAGGTGCCGGTGATCTCGCCGAACGAGATGCTGAGCCTGTCGCCGCGCGTGGGCGTGCTGTACGCCCCGGAGCGGCTGGCCGAGGTGGTCTACACCTGTTTCGTGAAGGCGGACACCGCGCGGGTGCTGTACCGCAAGCCGGTGGCGAAGGCGGCCGAGGAGAGTGCGACCGACGCGGCGGCGTGAAGGCTGAGCGCTAGAAGCCGGTGCGCAGCGCGAGGCCGTAGGCCGGCAGGCGGGAGAGATCGTTGTGGCCCGCGTCGCGGATGACGATCATCGTCGCGACGCCCGGCGCGAAGGCCGTCAGCAGGCGTTCGGTGTTCGCGCGGGGGATCACTTCGTCGTGCTCGGCGGCGACCAGCGTCGTCGGCACCGCGATGGCCGGCGCGACGCGGACCGACTCGTAGGGGTCCTGCAGCAGCCAGCGCACCGGGAGCCAGCGGAACTGCGCCGAGGCCAGGGCCGCGATGCTGTCGTAGGGCGTCACGAGCACGAGGCGCGACACCGGGCGTTCGCGTGCGACGCGGATCGCGATGCCCGAACCGAGGCTGCGGCCGATCGCCGACACGCGCGCATGCGAGCGCGAAACCAGGTCGTACAGCGCCAGCGCGTCGCCCTGCAGCGCGGCTTCCGACGGCGAGCCGTCGCTGCGGCCGTAACCGCGGTAGTGCATCGCGTAGATCGCGTGGTCGGGGAAGGTGCGCGCCAGTTCGGGCAGGGTCTGCGAGACATCCTCGCCATTGCCACCGAAGTAGAGCAGCGCCTGCGGGCCGTCATGCGGCCGCACCGATGCGCGCACTGCCACCGCGATGCCCGGCAGCGTGATCTCGCCGGCCGGTGGGCCGGTGCGCGGCTGCGGGAAGTAGAGCAGCGAGCGCTGGAAGGCATAGAGCGTGCCGCACAGGCCGAGGTAGCCGACCACGACCAGTGCCACCACGACGCCCAGGAGTTTGAGCATCAGGAAGGCCGCCCGGCGGAGGACAACAGGTCGACATAGGCCCGCTCGACGAGCTGCCCGGCCGACACCTGCAGCTGCGCCATCAGCGCATGCGCCTCGGCGACACCCGCTTCGGCGGGTTCGCCCTCGCGCAGCACGACCTCGAGCTCCAGGAAATCGCCCAGCCCCTCGACGCGGTCGAGGTGCACGCGCGTGCGGCCCACCAGGTACAGCGTGCGCTGCTTGCGCACCCGGCCCGCCTGGCCGTGGGCCAGCGTGAGCACCTCGCGCAGCGCCGCCGGCTCGGCGGTCGTCGAGCGCAGGTAGAACGATTCCTTCGGGCCGGCCTGGTCGGCTCGGCGGTAGAAGATCAGCTCGCCTTCGGTGTCCGAGAACGCACGCAGCTTCAGGCGGCCGTTGTCGCAGCGGAAGAAGGTGTCGTCCTGCGCGATCGGCGTCGGCCCCTGCTGCGCGAGCGCGGCGACGCGCGGTTCGAGCCGTTCGATGCCCTCGATCCGGGCCTTGATCTCGATGTTGCGTGCCATCAGACGGCCACCTCGCCTTCGGGGCCGGCCAGCACGACGACGTAGCCGTCGGGGTCGCGCAGCCAGATCTCGCGGCGGCCGTGGTTCGGATCGACCCCGGGCCCTTCGAGCACCTGGGCGGCCTGCTGGCGCACGCGCAGCACGGCGGCATCGAAATCGTCGGTGCGGAACCACAGCAGCATGCCGTTGCCGCGGGCACTGCTGTCGGGCCGGCCGAGGTGCGGGTGGTGGCGGGTGTCCCACGGCCGCAGCCGCATCACGACGCGTTCGCCACACAGCAGCGTCTCGTCGTCGACACCCGCGGCGCTGCTGCGCAGGCCGAGCACGGATTGGTACCAGTGGCAGCTGGATTCGAGATCGCGCACGGCGATCAGGGGCTCTGGAGACATGGGCGGCGGGTGCGAAGGACGGGGCGCGACCGGGACACTATGTCACAGCGGTCCAGCCCGGGTCATGCGGATTTCGCAAGCCGCCCCTCAAAAATAGTAGTGCGCCGCCGCCCAGCCGAGGATCGCCGGTGCCGCCACCAGCAACGCGACCGCGCCGAGGCAGCCCTTCTTCGCGTCGGCGCTCGACGCCGTGCCCGGCGCAGGCGGCTGCACGCGCTTGGCCGCCTCGGCCAGGTGCGCCTGCTTGGCCTGCTGGGCATCGCGGCGGGCCAGCATCTCGCCGGGCCCGTGCGTGCGGTTCTGGATCACCGATTGAGAGCCGCGCCAGCGCGTGTGGCAGGCGTTGCAGAAGAACTGGCGCGAGCCCTGCTCATAGGCGACCAGCGTGCGGCGCGAATGCGTGAACTGCTTGGTGCAGTTGGCGCAGGTGAAGCGCAGGTTGGCCGGGCCGCGCGCACGGCCGCTGCCGCCGCGGGTGCGGGTCTGGCGGCGGCGGGCTCGCACGAGCCACAGGCCGGCGATGAAGGCGACTGCGGCGACGATCGCCGCGAACAGTTCGGGACTGAATTCCATGACCGGGCGATGCTAGCGGCTTGCGGGCCTGTTTGCCGCCGAGGCGGGTTCGCACCGGTAAGGGGCGTGTCGAAATGCCTGAGGAAGTGGGGTCAGCGGACCAGGTACCGGTCCAGGAACGCGATCACGGTCGTGCGCCAGGCCTCGGGCCCGGCGTTGAACAGGTCGACGTGGGCCGCCCCGTCGACCGCCCAGAACTGCTTCGGCTCACGCGCCGCGTCGAAGATGCGCCGGCTTTCGGCGAGGGTGGTGTGCTCGTCACGCGTGCCGGCGGCGGCGAGCACCGGCGCCTTCAGCGAGGCGATCGCGTCGACCGGGCGCAGTTGATCGGGCGAGATCCCGGTGCGCAGCGGAAGCTGCCACAGCAGCAGCGGTGCAAGCGCCGACCCGACCGGCCCGAGACGGCGCGTCAACCGGTCGACGACGGCCTCCTCGATCGTCGGGTACATCGATTCGAGCACCACGGCATCGGGCGCCGGTTCGGCGTGCGCCATGGTGCGCGTGGCCGGCGAGCTGAGCGCCTCGCCGGCACCGAGGCCGGCCAGCGCCACCAGCACCGCACTGGTCGCGAGACCGGCCACGACCCGCGCGACGCGTCGCATCACACGCCCGCGGAGGAAGCGGCCGGCTCGGGTCGCAGCCGCATCCATGCCGCGCACGCCGCGGGACTCGTGCCCCGGATCCACGCCGACGGTCGCGCTTCTGCCGGAGCGATGCGCCGCATCGCGGCCTGGTGATAGGGCACATCGCCGTAGACGCAGGCGACGCTGGCGGCAGCATTCCTGAACGACGGATCGGGGTGGCGCGCGACCAGCTCGTCGAGACCCGCCTTCATGCGCGGCCACGCCAGCCGGGTCTGCCGCGGATCCGTGCCGGACGCGTCGATCACGCCGAGGTAGAGCCGCGCATAGAGCGCAGCGCCCTGCGCGGTCTCGCGCTGCCTGGCCCAGCGGTCGATGCTGGCATCCACATCGTCCCAGCTGCCGCCCCAGCGGGGGACGAGCCGCGTCAGCCGGAGCTCATGCAGGTCGTAGAAGTCGGGCCAGCTGCGCACGGCCTCCTGGAACACCTCATCGGGCTTGCGCCGGGGAGACTGCATGTCCTGCGTCACGGCGAGCAGCAGCGTCTGCCAGATCGGCGTGGCGCGCAATGCGGCGCTTGCCGCCAGCAGGCCGGACTCGGCCTGCGTCAACTGGGTTTCGAAGGAGGCCCACGCCGGCTCGCCGACCCGGGCCGCGGGGGCCATGCCACGCGCGGCCCAGGCATTCGCGTACTGGAGCCGGTGGCCTGCGAATTCGGCGAACACCGACGAGGGCCGCTGCTGACGCCAGCGAGCGATGCGCGCCGTCTCGGACGGGTCTGCCCCCGGCGCTGGCATCTGGCGGCGGAACATCCAATAGACCGCCGCCGCGCCCGGCTTGCCCGAACTGAAGCTGCCCCGGGCCTTCATCAGGCACGCCATCGCGGCATCGAGCGGTGTGAACTGCTCCTGGCGATAGAGGGTCTGCAGGCTCTGCACCGCCTGGTCCTGGTCGCTCGTCCCCATGCAGTCTGCAGCGGCGCTCTCGGCGTGCGCATGGCTTGCAGCCATGCCCAGTGCCGACACGCATCCGAGCGCCCACAGCAGCGCAGCAGCGCGCCGGCGAATTCCTTGTGCCGTCATTCTTCCTCCCTGGATTCGATGATGATCGGCGCGATTCTGCCGTGCGGGCGCATCAGGGGCGACGCTGCTCATTGCGCAATTCCTTGCGCACGACCAGCTTCAGCCCCGACCACACCGCGTCGACGGCGCACACCTTGATGTCGACGAAGCCCAGCGGCAGCGCGAGTTCGCGGATCGTGTCCTCGGTGATGTCGGTCGGCACCTTCGAGGCCTTCTTGGGCCACGAGACCCAGAGAGCGGCATCGGGCTTCAGCGTCTTGCGCAGCGACTGCAGATGCGCCACCAGCTCGTCATGCGCAGTCACGAACACATGCGCGATGTCGGTGGTGCCCGTCGCCCGGCTCGTGAACTCGACACCGCCGGGAACCGGCACCAGCAGCGCTCGGTAGCCCGGTGGCTCGCCAAGAATCGCAACGGTGCAGCCCTCTTTCAGCCCGAGCTTCTTCGCGAGCGGCGTGCCGGAATAGCCCGCGGTCATGCGTCGCCTCGCGCCTCATCGTAGTCGCCCATGACCTCCGAGCGAACCACATCGCGCGAGCCGCGGAGGATCCGTTCGATCCGAGTCTCGGCATCGCGCCGGCGACAGAAGATCAGGTAGCGCCCATGCGGCATCGAGCGCAAGCCCTCGCCCAGATCCGGTCGCGCGGTGCCGATGCCGGGCGATGCCGACAGCAGGTGGCATGTGTCTTCGAGCTCCTCGATGAAACTCAACGCCCGCTTCGGGTTGTCCTCGGCGATGAAGAGCGCGATCTCCATCAGGTCGTCGCTGGCTGCCGGCGAAAAGGTCGCCGTCATTTGCGACCCGGTGGTTTCGCCTGCCCCTTCGCAGTGGCCGCGCGCACGTCGGCAAACACCTTCTTGGCGGGAACACCCGGCCCGCTGTCCGCACCCTTGCCGATCTCGGCGCGCAGCACGTCGAGCTTCGTCGCCCGGTACTTCTGCTGGTCCTCCAGCACGCGCAAGCCGTCGCGGATCACCTCGCTCGCGCTGGCATAGCGGCCTTGCGCGATCTGCTCGCGGATGAAGGCTTCGAAGTGCTCTCCGATGACGTAGCTGGATGGCATGGCTCGCACACTATCAAAGTTTGATAGTCGCGCCAAGCCCGCCCGCCATCACACCGGGGTCATTCCCTGCCCGCTCAGCCGGAACGTCCCGATGATCCCGCTCAGCCGCAGTGCCTGGTCCTTCAGGCTCTCGGCGGCGGCGGCCGATTCCTCGACCAGCGCGGCGTTCTGCTGCGTCATCTGGTCGAGCTGGCTCACCGCCACGTTGACCTGGCCGATGCCCTGGCTCTGCTCGCCCGATGCGGCGCTGATCTCGCTGATCATGTCGGTCACGCGCTTCACGCTGACGACGATCTCGTCCATCGTCGAGCCGGCGTCCTGCACCAGCCGGCTGCCGGCCTCGACCTTGTCGACGCTCTGGCCAATCAGGCCCTTGATCTCGCGGGCCGCCTCGGCGCTGCGCTGCGCGAGGCTGCGCACCTCGCYSGCCACCACCGCGAAACCGCGGCCCTGCTCGCCGGCSCGCGCSGCTTCGACAGCCGCATTCAGCGCSAGGATGTTGGTCTGGAACGCGATGCCGTCGATCACGCCGATGATGTCGGCGATCTTCTTCGAGCTCGCATTGATCTSGTCCATCGTCGAGACCACCTCCGACACCACCTGCCCGCCGCGCTGCGCGACCTGCGCGGCCGACGACGCGAGCTGCGCGGCCTGCGACGCGCTCTCGGCGCTCTGGCGCACGGTGCCGGTCAGCTGCTCCATCGACGCGGCC
Source organism: Rhizobacter sp. P3_C12 (assembly GCF_056402735.1). NCBI lineage: Bacteria > Pseudomonadati > Pseudomonadota > Betaproteobacteria > Burkholderiales > Sphaerotilaceae > Rhizobacter > Rhizobacter sp. P3_C12. The sequence goes on along the minus strand of NZ_JBFUGW010000003.1, from coordinate 56,114 downwards.
GATTGCTGCAGGCTGCTCGCAGCCTGCTCGGTGCGCGCGCTCAGGTCCTGGTTGCCGGTCGCGATCTGCGTGCTGGCCGTCGAGATGCCGTCGGCCACGCCGCGCACCTCGTTCAGCGTGCGCGTGAGCGCGCTGCGCATCGCGTCGATCGAGTGCAGCAGCCGGCCGGTCTCGTCCTGCGCATAGCGGGTCTGCGCGGCAGCACTCAGGTCCATGCGGGCGATCGCGTCGGCCATCGCCACGGCCCGACGCAGCGGCGTGGTGATGCTGCGCGCCAGCGACACGGCCAGCGTCACGCCGACCAGCAGCGACAGCGCCGCGCTCACCATCAGCAGCGTGTTCGCGCTGGCGCGGCGCGCTTCGGCGTCGCGCGCGTTGGCGTCGAGCTGCTCGCGCTGCGCATTGCACAGCGCCTGCACCGCGGCGATGTACTCGCGCGACGTGGGCTCGAACCGCTCGTTGAACGAGCGGCTGGCACCGTCGGCATCGCCCGCCAGCTTCAGCTTGCTCACCTCTTCGCGCGCGGCCAGGTAGCCCTTGCGCAGCTCGCTGACCTTCTCGTACTGGCGGCGCTCGTCGGGCCGGTTCATCTGCGGCTCGATCTGCTTCTGCAGCTCGGTGGTCAGCTTGATCGACTCGGCGGTGGCAGCGGCGAAGTACTCGATCAGGCTCGGGTCGCTGCTCTTGGCGATGGCCGCGGCGCGCTGCACGCCCGAGGTGGTGAAGCGCAGCCAGTCGGACAGCGCGCGCTCGGTCTTCACGTTGTCGGAGATCATCACGTCGATCTCGGCGCTGGTGCGGTGCAGCGTGTGCACCGCATACAGGCTGCTCGCCACCGACAGCCCGAGGATCAGGCCGAGGACGACGGTGAGGCGCTTGCCGATGGAGAGGTTGTCGAGGAGCATGGTGCGTCGGATAGGGGAGACGCACGCTTATCGACCACCGGCCGCGCCACTTGAGCGTGGATCCGGCCCGTTCGTGATGGGTTCAACGATCCGGGTCAGCGGTCGAGGTCAGCGGTCCAGAGCGGGCCGCTTCGGATCGAAGGTCCAGCCGGGAATCAGGTACTGCATCGCGACCGCGTCGTCGCGCGAGCCCAGGCCGTGCTGGCGGTACAGCTGGTGGGCCTTCTCGACCTCGCCCATGTCGAGCTCGACGCCCAGGCCGGGCCGCTTCGGCACCTGCACATGGCCGCCCTCGATGCGCAGCGGCTCCTTCGTGAGGCGCTGGCCGTCCTGCCAGATCCAGTGGGTGTCGATCGCGGTGACCTTGCCGGGCGCGGCGGCGCCGACCTGCGTGAACATCGCGAGCGAGACGTCGAAGTGGTTGTTCGAATGCGAGCCCCAGGTGAGGCCCCAGTCGCGGCAGGTCTGCGCGACGCGCACCGAGCCGGCCATCGTCCAGAAGTGCGGGTCGGCCAGCGGGATGTCGACCGATTGCAGCGCCAGCGCATGGCTCAGCTGGCGCCAGTCGGTGGCGATCATGTTGGTGGCGGTCGGCAGGCCGGTAGCACGGCGGAACTCGGCCATCACCTCGCGGCCGGAGAAGCCCCCTTCGGCACCGCACGGGTCCTCGGCATAGGCGACCACGCCGCGCATGTCGCGCATCAACCGGATCGCGTCCTTCAGCAGCCAGCCGCCGTTCGGGTCGAGCGTGATGCGCGCGGTCGGAAAGCGCTCGTGCAACGCGCGGATCACCTCCACCTCTTCATCGCCGCGCAGCACGCCGCCCTTCAGCTTGAAGTCGTTGAAGCCGTAGCGCGCCTGCGCGGCCTCGGCCAGGCGCACGATCGCATCGGCATCCAGCGCCTTCTCGTGGCGCAGGCGGAACCAGTCGTCGGCGGCGTCCGGTTCTTGCCCATACGGCAGGTCGGTGCGCGCGCGATCGCCGACGAAGAACAGGTAGCCGAGCATCTCGACCGCATCGCGCTGCTGGCCTTCGCCGAGCAGCGCCGCCACCGGCACGCCCAGGTGCTGGCCGAGCAGGTCGAGGAAGGCCGACTCGATCGCCGTGACCGCATGGATGGTGGTGCGCAGGTCGAAGGTCTGCAGCCCGCGGCCGCCGCTGTCGCGGTCGGCAAAGCCCTGCTGCACGCGCTGCAGCACCTGCTGGTGGTTGCCGATCGGCTGGCCGACGACGAGCGGCGCCGCGTCTTCGAGCGTCTGGCGGATCTTCTCGCCGCCCGGCACCTCGCCGACGCCGGTGCGGCCGTCGCTGTCGGTCAGGATCAGCAGGTTGCGGGTGAAGAACGGGCCATGCGCGCCGCTCAGGTTCAGCAGCATGTCGTCGCGGCCGGCGACGGGGATCGCGCGCAGCGCGGTGATGGTGGGTGTGCTCATGGATCAGTCAGTCTGCAGAGATTCGTTCAGGGGTCGCTTCCTAGATTGTTAACGTTAACAATACGCGCTGGCGACCGCCCGTGGCATACGGGTTTACCCGATCAACTGCTGGCCCGTTCGACCAGCGAGAAGCCGACGTCGATCACGCGCGAGGGCAGCGCCTCGCCGCCGGCGCGCGTGACGATGCATTGCGCCGCGAGGTCGCCGATCTGCCGCGGGTCGACGCGCACGCTGCTCAGCGCCGGTTCGAGGTCGGCCGCGAAGTTCAGGTCGCCGAAGCCGACCACGGCCAGTTGCGCCGGCACGTCGATGCCGCTGGCGCGTGCCTCGGTCAGCACGCCGAGCGCCAGCAGGTCGGAGCTGCAGAACACCGCGTCGACCTGCGGCTGCGCGCGCAGCAGCTCGCGCAATGCGCTGCGGCCATGGCCCAGCCGGGTCGGCGCGGGCACGTACTGCAGCACCGGCGCGGCCAGCCCGCGCGCCTGTGCCTCGGCAGCGAAGGCTTCGGCACGGCGGCGCGCGCGCGGGTCATCGCCGCCGATCACCGCCAGGTGCCGGCGCCCGCGCCCTGCGAAGTAGCCGGCCACCGCACGCCCCACCGCCTCGTGCGAGAAGCCGACCAGCACGTCGATCGGGTCGGGGATCAGGTCCCAGGTCTCGACGATCGGGATGCCCGAGGCCAGCAGGCGCTGCCGGCCCTGCGCGGTGTGCAGCACGCCGGTCAGCACGATGCCGTCGGGGCGGCGGCCGATGATGTCGGCCAGCAGTTCGTCCTCGCGCGCTTCGCTGTAGCCGCTCTGCCCCACCATCAGCTGGTAGCCGCGCGCAGCGAGGCCGGCGGTCAGCGCCTCCAGCGTCTCGAGGAACATCGGCCCCGACAGCGTCGGCACCACCGCCGCCACCAGCCGGCTGCGGCTCGAGCGCAGCGCGCCGGCCGCGCGGTTCGGCACGTAGCCGGTCTGCGCCACCGCGGCGCGCACCTTCTCGACCGTGGCGGCCGGCACGTTCTCGGGCCGGTTCAGCACGCGCGACACCGTCATCGCCGAGACACCGGCGACGCGCGCCACGTCGTTGACGGTGATGCTGAGGTGCGAGGCCGGGGCGCGCTGCAGGGTCATCGGCGGGTCAGGCCGCGGGTGACGCCGAGGCGAGGCCCGGGCGGCTGCGCGAGCGCAGCTGCAGGCACTGCCAGGTGGCGCCGATCAGGAACACCAGGAACAGCGCGCCGGCGACGGCCTGCAGTTCGGGTGCATCGGCATTCGGCAGCAGCGGCTTGCCCAGCGGCAGCCGCGTCGTCGTCTCGGTGACGCCGGGGATCATGTGGAAGAAGAACGTCAACGAGTAGCCGACGGTCTCGACGTACGGCGACGCGCCGCCGAACAGCCTGCGCCGGCCGGCGAGTGCCGCGACACCGAGCACCACCAGCGTCACGATGCCCAGCACGTGCGGCTTGCCGAAGCCGCCGTGCTGGAAGATGCCGAAGCCGGTGAGGCAGGTCAGCACCGTCGCCCAGACGTAGATGCGGCCGGTGGTGTTCGTCGCGACGATGCGCTTGTCGCGGAACAGCGCGACCAGGCCGGCCGCGACCGCGATGAGGGAGATGAGCGTGTGGATGACGCCGAGCGGCGTGAGACCGTAGACCATGGGTTCCTCCTGGGGTCGATCTGTTGGAGCCCGAACAGTACACGCCGGGGGCGCGACCGACAACACCGTTTCAGCAGCCGCCGATCGCCTGCGCATGCACGGCCGTCCAGCCCCCGGCGGCCGCGCGCTTCAGCACGCCGTAGCCCGACCACTCGTAGCCGGCGTAGGCGTAGACCAGCTCGGCGATGCCGTCGTCGTCGAGGTCGGCGTGGTCGACGAAATCCATCTCCATCAGTGCCGACGCGCCGGCACCGCCGCGGAAGAACTCTTCATGGGTGGCGGCATAGGCGCCCTGGGCATTGCGCTCGGCGACGAAGAACAGCGTCTGCACGTTGTCCTGGTTCTCGATGTGCGACGACACGACGAGGACCGGCTGGCCGCCGCGCTCGATGCGCAGCGCGGACACGCGCAAGGCCGCGAGCGTGTCGGCCAGCGCCGCCGCGGGTACCTGGTGGCGCGCCAGGATGGTGCGTGCGACGTCACGGGCGGCGAGCCGATCGGCCTCGGTGGCGGCGGTTGCGCGCTCGACGCCGGGATCCTTCAGCGGGCGTGTCGTCACCAGCGCCGTTGCGTCGCTCGCGCCCGTCAGGGGTGGCGTCAGCACCGCATGGCTGCCTTCCGAACAGGCCTGCCGCTCCTCGATCTGCAGATGGTCCACGCGCGCCTCGCCGATGCGCGCACCGGCCCGGTGAAGCTGCACGCGCTGGCCCGGCTGCAGCGACTCCGCGGTCAGCTCGAACGGCGAGAACATGCCAGCCCGCACGAGGGCCAGCGGGAACGCGCGGTCGGGCGGCTGCAGCACCAGCACGAGGTTCGCCGCGGCAGGGCGGGCCGGCTGCGCGACGCTCGCGGTCACGATGAGCAGGGTGGCGAGGGCGAGCAGGCAGCGGATCGGCGTCATGCGGGCGATTGTCGGGCAGCGTGGACGCTACGCATGGAATGCAGTGGACCGGCTGCAGCCGCGCACGGCGACGCCCTGAGCGTCAGGCGCAGCCGGACCTTCTGCGCGCCGAGCATAGAATGTGTACGAATCTGTCCCGAGGTACACACCATGCGTACGAACATCGTGATCGACGACAAGCTCATGCGGGACGCGCTGCGAGTGAGCGGCGCGAAAACGAAGCGCGAAGTCGTCGAGCTGGCGCTGCAGACCCTGCTGCAGCTGAATCGCCAGGCGCAGGCGCGGCAATTCAGGGGGAAGCTCCAGTGGGAGGGTGACCTCGACGCGATGAGGACCGACAAGTGATCCTCGTCGACTCCAGCGTCTGGATCGACTACTTTCGCGGCGCGCCGACACCTGCAGCACGGACCCTCGATGCGCTACTGAACAGCGAGAAAATTGCAGTCGGCGATCTGATGCTGGCCGAGGTCCTGCAAGGATTCCGCACAGACGCTGATTTCAAGGCCGCCAGGAAAGTACTGGCGGCATTCACCGTGATCGACATCTGCAGACGCGATGTCGCAATTCAGGCGGCCCAGAACTTCCGGAAGCTCCGTACGCTCGGCGTCACGGTCCGCAAGACGATCGATACGCTGATCGCAACCCGCTGCATCGAGGATGGCATGCACCTGTTGCACGCCGATCGCGACTTCGATCCGTTCGAGACTCATCTCGGACTCAAGGTCGTCGAGATTCCCGTGGAGTGATCTGGCCGGCGCCAAATGCCTTGCTTTCGTCGGAATCTCTCTGAGCCGGCAGAATCAACGCAAACCCTCCACCATGAACCCTGCCGGCCAGACCCCCTGCGACAAGGTCGCCATCCTGCATGGCGCGCCCTGCGCCGGCGCGCCGGCCAGCGGCCAGCGCTGGACGCTCGCCGCCGCGATCCTCGGCTCGGGGATGGCCTTCATCGACGGCAGCATCGTCAACGTCGCGCTGCCCGCGATCCAGCGCGAGTTGAACGCCAGCGCGGCGCAGCTGCAGTGGATCGTCGAGGCCTATGCGCTGTTCCTCGCGTCGCTGCTGCTGGCCGGCGGCGCGCTCGGCGACCGGCTCGGGCGGCGCCGCGTCTTCATGGCCGGCGTCGCGCTGTTCACCGTCGCGTCGGCGGCCTGCGCGCTGTCGCCGTCGGCCGACCTGCTGATCGCGGCGCGCGCGCTGCAGGGCATCGGCGCGGCGCTGCTGGTGCCGGGCAGCCTGTCGCTGATCGGCGCCAACTTCACGCAGGCCGAGCGCGGGCGCGCGATCGGCACCTGGTCGGCGCTGAGCGGCGTCGCCGCGGCCATCGGCCCGGTGCTCGGCGGCTGGATGGTCGAGCACTGGCGCTGGACCTGGGCCTTCCTCGTCAACCTGCCGCTCGGCGCCGCGCTGCTGCTGATCTGCGCCACCCGCGTGCCGGAAAGCCGCAACAGCACCGACACGACGGCGATCGACGTGCCGGGTGCCGTGCTCGTCACGCTCGGCCTCGCCGGCATCGTGTTCGCACTGGTGCAGGCGCCGCTGCACGGCTGGGGATCGGCCGACGTGCTCGCGGCGCTTGCGATCGGCATCGCCGGCCTCGCGCTCTTCCTGCGCGTCGAGGCGCGCAGCGCCGCACCGATGGTGCCGCTGCGCCTGTTCCGCATCGGCGATTTCGCCGGCGCCAACCTGCTGACCCTGCTGCTGTACGCCGCGCTCGGCGGCGGGCTGTACTTCCTGCCGCTCAACCTGATCCAGGTGCAGGGCTACGGTGCGGCAGCGGCCGGTGCCGCGATGCTGCCGTTCATCGCGATCATGTTCGCGCTGTCGCGGGCCGCGGGGCACATCGTCGACCGCACCGGGCCGCGCCTGCCCTTGATCGTCGGCCCGCTGGTGGCTGCCGTCGGCTTCGCACTGTTCATGGTGCCGGGCGTCGGCAGCGGCTACTGGACGGGCTTCTTCCCGGCCACCGTCGTGCTGGGCCTGGGCATGGCCATCACGGTCGCGCCGCTGACGACCACGGTGATGAACGCGGTCGGTGCCGAAGCGGCCGGCGTGGCCTCGGGTGTCAACAACGCGGTGTCGCGCGCGGCCGGCCTGCTGGCGATCGCCGGCTTCGGCGTGCTGATGGCGCACGGCTTCAACCAGCAGCTCGCGGAGTCGCTGCAGGCGCTGTCGCTGCCGGCCGGCGTGGCCGATGCGATCCGTCATCAGCAGGACCGGCTCGCCGGCATCGCGCTGCCCGACGGCCTGGACGCCGCGCTCAAGCCGGCCCTTCAACACGCCATCGGCACTGCCTTCGTGAGCGGCTTCCGGCAGGTGATGGCCGTCTGCGCGGCGCTCGCGTTGCTCAGCGGATTGAGCGCCGCGTGGATGATCGGCCGCGGGAAGCAGCGATGAACGCATTGCGCGGCCTTGCCTGGCTGCTGTTGCTGCAAGCCACCGGCGAGGCCATCGCCCATGCGCTGGCGTTGCCGATCCCCGGTCCGGTGATCGGCCTCGCGCTGCTGCTGGCCCWGCTGCGCTGGCCGGCCGTGCGTGCGCCGGTGCAGGCCGCGGCCGAGCTGCTGCTGACGCACCTGTCGCTGCTGTTCGTGCCGGTCGGCGTCGGCGTGATCACGCACCTCGACCTGGTGTCGCGCTGGGGCTGGCAGCTGCTGGTCGTGGTGTGCGTGTCGACCTGGATCGGCATGGCGGTCACCGGCCTCGTGCTGCGTGCGTTGTTGCGGTCGCCACCGGATTCACAAGTGCCGCGCGATGGCTGACTTCGTGCAGCTCTGGGTCTACCTGTCGACCACGCCGCTGTTCGGGCTGACGGCCACGCTCGTGACCTACGTGCTGGTGCAGGCCGGCCACGAGCGCGTCGGCCGCGCCGCGTGGGCCAATCCGGTGCTGTGGTCGGTGGTCGTGATCGGTTGCGTGCTGCTCGCGACGAAGACGCCCTACCCGACCTACTTCGCCGGCGCGCAGTTCGTGCACGTGCTGCTGGGGCCGGCGGTGGTCGCCCTCGGCTGGCCGCTGTGGCTGCGGCGGCACGAGATGCGGCGCCGCGGCGTCGCGCTGGTCATCGCAGCGCTGGCCGGCGGCAGCGCGGCCGCGGCCAGCGCGGTCGCGATGGGCCTCGCGTTCGGCATGCCCGCCGATGTGGTGCGCTCGCTGGCGCCGAAGTCGGTCACCGCACCGGTGGCGATGGGCATCGCCGAGCAGATCGGCGGCGTGCCGGCCCTGGCGGCGGTGTTCGCGGTGCTGACCGGCATGGCCGGTGCGCTGTCGGCACGCTGGCTCTTCAACGCGCTCGGGTTCACGGACTGGGCGGTGCGAGGCTTCGCGCTCGGCACCACCTCGCACGGCATCGGTGCGGCCCGCGCGCTGCAGGTCAACGACGAGGCCGGTGCCTACGCCGGCATCGCGCTCGGGCTGCAGGTGGTGCTGGCGGCCTTGCTGATGCCGCTGGTGTTCAGGCTCGTCGCGAGCTGACGGTACGCGTGCGGGAGCGCAGCAGCAGCATCGCAGCGGCACCCGCGAACATCGCCGCCATGCCCCACGCGTAGTCCGCATACACGAGCGCGCACGAACCGCACATGAAGCCGGCGCTCAGGTAAAGGTTGTCCTCGTCACGCCGTTGCGCCCACAGCGCCGAGCCGATCGCCGCCAGCGCCAGGTAGATGCCGAACCCGAACGCCACGGTGATCGCGGTGTCATCGTTCAGCGAGAACGGATCCCAGTCCTTCAACTGCGCGTCGCCTCGAGAAGGCTGCGCGAGCCACCCCAGGCGATCGAGCGTCTCCAACAAGTAGCCGGCATGCATGTCGACGGAGATCTGCAGGTGCTTGACGCAGGCGAGCAGCCACAGCGCCAGCAAGCCGATCAGGATCGAATTGATGCCATGGAGGTTGCGGCGAGACATGCCGTGGATGGTAGGCGACGCCTCGAGTCCTGCGATGCATCCCAGCGGCCTTGACAGGATCATCCAACATACTGGATGATTATTCCAATGGAAGACGAGACGACCTCCTCCCTCTCCGATCGCATCGCGCAGAACGTGCGCGAGCGGCGCGCCGCGCGCGGCCGGTCGCTCGACGAGCTGGCCACGCACTGCGGCGTCAGCCGCTCGATGATCTCGCTGATCGAGCGTGGCGAAAGCAGCCCGACGGCCGTCGTGCTCGAGAAGCTGGCCACCGGCCTCGGCGTGCCGCTCGCGTCGCTGTTCGAGGCGCCCGGTGCCGACGCCGCGCCGGTGTCGCGCCTGGCCGACCAGCTGCTGTGGCGCGACCCGGCCTCGGGCTATGTGCGGCGCAACGTCTCGCCGCCCGGCTTCGCGTCGCCGATCCAGATCGTCGAGGTGGCCTTCCCGGCCGGCGCGCGCGTCAATTACGAGACGGCCGCGCGCACGCCGCGCGTGCACCAGCAGGTGTGGGTGCTCGAAGGCAGCATCGCGATCGCCCTCGGCGACGAGCGGCACCGCCTGAACGCCGGCGACTGCCTCGCGATGGTGCTGGACCGCCCGATGAGCTACCACAACCCGACGCGCAAGCCGGCCCGCTATGCCGTCGTGATCACAACCGAAACCGCCCCCTGGAGATGAGATGCCCTCCCCCGACCTGACCGTGCGACGCCTCGCCACCCTGACACCGGCCGACATCGATGCGCTGTCCGCGGTGCTGATCGACTGCGTCGAAGGCGGCGCATCGGTCGGCTTCATGCGGCCGTTCGCCCCGGAGCGCGCGCAGGCCTTCTGGCGCCGCGTGGCCGAGGGCGTCGCCGGCGGCGAGCGCGCGCTGCTGGTCGCGGAAGACGCGCAAGGCATCGTCGGCACCGTGCAGCTGGTGCTCGACCAGCCGGACAACCAGCCGCACCGCGCCGACCTCTGCAAGATGCTGGTGCACCGCCGCTCGCGCCGCCAGGGCACCGGCGCGGCGCTGATGCGGGCGGCGGAGGCGCTGGCGCGCGAGCACGGCAAGACGCTGCTGGTGCTCGACACCGCGAACCCCGATGCCGAGCGGCTGTACGAGCGCGAGGGCTGGCAGCGTGTCGGCGTGATCCCCGACTACGCGCTGATGCCCGAAGGCGGGCTGTGCGCGACGACGTATTTCTACCGGCGGCTGGAAGCCTGACCGCTCAGCGCCCGACCGCGGCGCACAGCCGCGCCGCCTGCCGCACATGCGGCGCGAGCACCTGCGTCTCGGCCGCCTCGTCGCGCTTCAGCGCATGCGACGCCGCCGCCTGCCATTCCGCCTCGGTCACGCTCTGCGCGAGGCTCTTGCTCCAGCAGCCGCACATGGCCTGGGCATTCGACGCGGTCAGCCCGCCAGCCTTCGCGTCGGTCACGCAGCCGGCCTCGAGCTTCTGGCGGTACAGGGCGATCTGCTCGGGGCGCAACTCGGCCGTGGCCGACTGCGCTCCCGCGCTGCCGACGAAGAACACGCCCGCCGCTGCCACGACAAATCGATTCATCACCGCGCGATTGTGAACCCTCAGGCCGCGGCGAGCGCAGGCTGCCGGTCGCTCATCAGCAACGCGGTCGCGGTGGCCGCCGGCGCGGGCCGCGAATGCAGGAAGCCCTGCACGATGTCGCAGCCCCAGCCGTCGAGCAGGCCCTGCTGCGCCGGCGTCTCGACCCCTTCGGCCGTGACCGACAACCCCAGGCTGTGCGCCAGCTCGATCACCGTGCGCACGATGGTGTCGTCCTGCTCGCTCGCGCCGAGCTGGCTGATGAACGAGCGGTCGATCTTCAGCCGGTTCAACGGGAAGCGGCGCAGGTACGAGAGGCTGGCGTAGCCGGTGCCGAAATCGTCGATCGCGAGCTGCAGCCCGAGCGCGCGCAGCGCATGCAGGCGCGCGACGCTCGCCTCGGCATCGTCCATCACGCTGCCTTCGGTGATCTCGAGCTCGATCTGGGCCGGGTCGACCCCGGTCTCGGCCAGCGTCTCGCGCACCGTGGTCATGAACTCCGGGTGGTTGAACTGGCGCGGCGAGATGTTGACCGCCACCACCGGCGCGCCCAGCCCCGCATCGGCCCAGGCCCTCGCCTGCAGGCACGACTGCCGCAGCACCCAGGCGCCGATGCGCACGATCAGCCCGGTCTCCTCGGCCAGCGGGATGAAATGCGCCGGCGACACCATCTTGCCGTCGTCATGCCAGCGCAGCAGCGCCTCGAAGCCCTTGATGCCACCGCGCAGCGCGCGCTGGCCCTGGTAGAACACCTCGAAGTCGCCGGATTCCAGCGCCTTCTTCATGCGCGACTCCATGCGCAGCTTGTCGCGCTGGCCTTCGCCGATGCGCGCGTCGTAGATCACGTGGCTGTTGCCCGGCTCGGCCTGGGCCTGCAGCTTGGCCAGTTCGGCCAGCCGCGCCACCTCGTCGTGGTTGCTCGCATCCTTCGGGTACTCCGAGGCACCGACGCCGATCGACACCATCAGGTCCTGGTGGCCGATCTCGAACGGCATGTCCATCGATTCGGTCAGCGCCTCCAGCGCGCGATTCAGCCGCGGTACGTCGCCGCCGAAGCGGTAGATCGCGCCGAAAGTCACGCCGTCGATGCGGTACAGGCGGCCGCCGTCGCGGGTCGCGGCGTCGTCCAGGCGGGTCGCGATCTGGCACAGCAGCGTGTCGCCGAGCTGGTGGCCGACGCTGCCGACGATCAGGCCGAACTGCTTGACCGACAGCGTCACGGCGCAGTACGGCTGGCCGCCGAGCGAGGCGATGTCGGCCTCCATCGCGCGGCGGTTCAGCAGGCCGGTGACCTTGTCATGCGTGCTCGCGAACTCCAGGGCCTCGTTGTTCAGCGCCAGCCGGCGGTTCGCGTCGAGCGAGCGCAGGTACAGGCGCCAGGCCGCGATGACGCCGATCRCCATCGCCGCCACCAGCAGGAAGCCGAGCGCGCGCTCGTTCTTGCGGCGCGAGATCTCGACCGCCTGCAGCTCGTTGTCGTGCTGCAGCTGCTCCAGCTGGCGCTGGCGCTGCTGGAAGCTCGATTCGCGCTGCAGCGCGACGACGGTGCTCTGGCGATCGCGGCGCTCCAGTTCGGTCTCGAGCAGCAGTGCCTCGCGCAGCCGGTCGAGCGCCGGCACGGCCTGCCCGGCGCGCTCCAGCGCCACGGCATAGCGGTTCAGCTGGATCAGGTATTCGGCATTGCGCCCGGCCTTGGCGAGCATCGCCAGGCCCTGGTCGGCGAGCTGCCGGCCGGTCAGCATGTGGCCGGCGCCGAGCTCGGCCAGGCCCTGGTTGACCATCGCGCGGGCGGCCGTGCCCGGGTCTTGCCGCTGGTCGGCAAGGCGCTGCGCACGCAGTGCGAATTCGCGCGCAGACGGGAAATCGCGGTGGCCGAGGTACAGCGTCGACATCGTCAGCAGCGTGTCGAGCTCGGTGCTGAGCCAGCTGGCACCGCCCATCTGCGAGTTGACGCCGGACGCCGGCCGCACCACGCTGCCGGTGAGCGCGGCCTGCTGGCGCGCGCGGTCGGCACGGTCGGGCTGGTGCGAGGCTTCGGCGGCCAGCGCCTCCATGATCCAGCCCGAGGTGATCAGCGCGACGTCGCCGGCGCGGCTGGCGAGCTCGCGCACCCGGCGTGATTCGACCAACGCCGCGGTGGTGTCGCCCTTGACGATGCGCAGCGGCGCCAGCGCCTGGAAGGCCTGGGCCTCGCGGCGCGGGTTGCGGCCGGTGCGTGCGGCCTGCGCCGCGGCTTCGAGCAGGCGGATGCCTTCGTCGATCTGGCCGTTCGAGGTGGCCAGGTCGCCGGCGGTCATGTCGACCCAGTAGCTGAGGTCGGGGCTGTTCACCTTGTCGGCCAGCGGCACCGCGCTCTCGATCCAGCCGAACGCCGCGCGCACCTGGCCGGAGAACTGCAGCACGCAGGCCTTCAGCGTGTAGGCCGACGCGAGCGCGGCGGCGTCCTGCGTGCGCTGGCCGATGTCGGTGAGTTCCTCGATCGCGGCCTCGGCCACGGCCGGCTTGTCGATCGCGGCATGGGCATAGCCCCAGGCGGCCAGGAAGATGCGCAGGTCGTCACCGCCGCTCGCGCGCGCCTGCGGCTCGATCGGGCGCAGTTCGGCGATGACGGCACCGGGTTCGTTGCCGTGGCGGGCCTCGATCGCGAAGACGGCGCTGCCGATGGTGCCGGCATGCGCCGGGCGGGCCAGCGTCAGCGCGCCGCCTGCCAGCAACAGCAGGCACGCGGCAGCGGCGCGGCGCGGCCAGGGGGCGATGAGGCGGGTGAAGGAGACCACACGGCTTTATCGGCCCCGCCGACGGGCGGCTTGAGACGGTCTGACGCGAAGCTGACGCCGCGAGCCGTGTGCAAAGTCTCGGTTGCCTCAGGGCTGCGGGCCTTCGTAGCCCTCGATCACGACGATGTCGAGCGTCGAGACCTTCTCGCGCAGCGTGATCGCGGCCTGGTAGTCATCCGACTTCCAGCAGGCGAGTGCCGCCTCGTAGGACGGGAATTCCAGCACGACGTGGCGCGCCCGGCTGCTGCCCTCGACCACCTCGAAGCCGCCGGCGCGCACCAGGAAGCGCGCGCCGAAGCGCTTGAACGGCGCGGCATTGGCCGCCTGGTAGGTCTTGTACACCTCGGGATCGGTGATGTCGGCACGCACGATCCAGTAGCCCTTGGGCATGGCAGTCTCCGGAGTCTTTGAAAGGACCCCGGAGCTTGCCATCAAATCGCCCGGTCAGTTGAAGCTGACCCCGGCGGCGTCCGCGTTGACCAGCTTCTTGTTCTTGAAGTCGATCGTGAAGTGGCCGCTCGGCTTGCCCGAACCCAGGCCCTTGAAGATCGCGAAGACCTGCTTGAACTGCGCCTGGAAGGCCACCTGCACCGCGTTCTGGTCCGACGGCTTGTCGCCGACCTTGACGATCGCCGCGGGCGCTGCCGGGAACGCCGACATCAGCAGCTTGTACTGCTTCACGCGCAGCTCGCCCATGTCGCGCAGCGCCAGCTCGCCGGCGTACACCGTGCGGTGGAAGTCGCCGTAGAACTCGTAGGGCGTGACGGCGGCCAGCGCGTCGAAGTCCAGCCCCGCAGCGGTGGCCAGCGCACGCGCCTTGGTGGTGGCGGTGGCCCAGTCGGCGCCCAGCTGCGTGGCCGGCGCGGCCACCGGGCTGGCCGGCGGCGTGCCGGCGGCAGCGCAGGCGGCGCTCAGCGGCACGATGTTCGGTGCATCCTTCAGCTGCGCCAGCGTGACGGCCGTGTCCAGCTGCGACAGCACCAGCATCTGCTGCAGCGTCAGGCCCATCGCCGCTTCCTTCATCTCGCACGGCCAGTACTCGTCCATGAAGCGCAGGCGCGACAGCTCGCCGAAGTAGTAGCGGGTGAACTCGCCGTAGCTCCTGGTGTCGAGCACGCCGTGGTTCCAGCGCTTGGCGATGTCGGCCGGCACGGTGCTCGCCTGCAGGTGGTCGTACTCCACCTGGTAGTGCGGGAACAGCTCCTTGAAGCGCGGCACATCGTTCAACGCCACCGTCTGCACGTCGGCCACATCGGCGCTCTTGTAGGTGACGATCTTGTAGGCCGCGCCGTACACCGCGAGCGACGGCGACTGCACGTTGGCCAGGTAGCGGCCGGTGGCGTCGGTGTACTCGTTGCTGCCGTTGAAGTGCATGTGGCCTCCGACGTGCAGCTGCAGCCCGGTGGCAGCGAGGGCCGCGGTGGTCGCCGTTTCCGGCACGCGTGCGGTCTGGAACGCGCCGGGCTTGAACACCGCCTTCATCGCGTCGGTCTGGTTCGCGTAGAAGTCCATCGTCGGGTAGTGCGAGAACGCGATCAGCTGCTTGCCCTCGGCCTTCGCGCGCGTGCTCACGTTCTTGATCCACTCGATCAGGTGCTTCTTGTGCGTCAGCACCTTGTTCCAGCCTGCGTTGCCGGCGCCGTCGTAGCCCTTGAAGCTCTTCGGGTTGGCGGCATCGAACCTGGCGTTCGGGATATAGACGTTGGCGTCGATCGACAGCAGCCACAGGCCCGGGGTCGGCTCGACCAGGTAGCTCGCGTCGACCAGGCTGCCGCACTTGGTGTAGGCCTTGCCGAGCGCCGCTTCGCCGGCCGCCTTGTAGGCACCGCCTTCACCTTCCAGGCAGATCTCGAACTGGCGGTTCGACAGCGCCGACTGCGTCTTCGCATCGGTGTAGTTGTAGCTGGTGTACTGGCTGAACGGCGTTTCCCACAGCACGTCGGTCGAGGTCGGCATGAAGCCGAAGTCGCCGAGGCGGGCGATGATGTTCTCGTAGCCCAGCTCCTTCAGCTGGTCGGTGCAGACCACCGTCGGGTCGGCGGCCTTGCAGGCGGCGTTGCCGGTGGCGAACACCTTCTGCTCCTTGCCGTCCTTCGTCAGGAAGTCGTTCTTGCCGGCCTCGTCGTCGTCGAACGGTTCGTTGGGATCGTGGTTGCCCGGCGCGATGAAGAAGCGCATGCCCTTCGCGCGGTACTCCTGCAGGATCGCGGCGATGCCGTCGACGTTCACAGGCTGCGCATCGTCGGTGTAGTCACCGGGCAGCGCGACGTACTTGATGCCCTTCGCGAAGGCATCGTCGAGCGCGGCGCGGAAGGCGAAGTAGTTCTCGTTGAACAGGCGCGTCGACGTGAGCTGCGCGTACATCGTGCGGATCGTCGCGTTCTTGCCACCCGTGCTCGGGATGCCGCTGAAGCTGCTGCTCTTGAAGTCGCCGTAGACGTCCTCGAAGTGCACGTCGGTCATCAATGCGACCGACGGCGAGAACGCCGCCGGCGGGGCCGGCGCGGGAGCGCTGCTGCCGCCGCTGTCACCGCCGCAAGCCGTGACGGCAGCGAGGACGGCGATGGCCACGAACGCCGAAGGAATCAGGGTGTGGCGCAGGGAATGCGTCATGGGGAACAGCTCATCGGTTGCGAAGCTGCCGATGGTGATGTCGGATGGTGACGTGAGCGTGACGCTGGATGTCCATTTAAAGTGTTTCTCATTCTGGACATTTATCCACGAATGACTAAAATGAGAAACACTATGCCCGCCAACTCACCCCCACTCCGGGATGCCAGCAGCACCGCGCTGGCCGAGCTCGGTCAGCGGATCCGCGCCCAGCGCAAGCAATTGCGCATCAGCGCCACGACCACCGCCGAGGCCGCGGGCATGTCGCGCGTCACGCTGCACCGCATCGAGCAAGGCGAGGCCTCGGTGTCGATCGGTGCGTGGATGAATGCCGTGACGGCGCTGGGGCTGCGGCTCGACATGGTCGATCCACGCAGCGTCGACAAGCCTGCGAGCGTACTGCCCGAAACCCTGAGCCTGTCCGACTTCCCGCAACTGGCCGCGCTGGCCTGGCAGCTGCATGGCATCGACCGGCTCACACCGCAGGAAGCGCTCGACCTGTACGAGCGCAACTGGCGCCACGTCGACCAGAGTGCGCTCGGGCCGCAAGAGCGCGAGCTGATCGAGCGCTTGACGCACACGCTCGGCGGAGGGCGCCTGCTTGTTTGAACGCGAGCACCACCGCCGCATCGAGCAGCTGCTGCGCTCGCTGAACGCGCCGCTGCTGCACGACAAGGGCTGCTATTTCGGCGGCGGCACGGCCATGGCGCTGCGCTATGGCGAGTACCGCGAATCGATCGACGTCGACTTCCTGGTCTCGGGCATCGACGGCTACCGCGCGCTGCGCCAGCTGACCGGCGGCCCCGATGGCATCGGCGCGCTGGCGGCACCGGGCCATCTGCTCGACCCGGTGCGTCCGCTGCGCGCCGACCAGTACGGCCTGCGCACGCAGCTGCGCGTCGACGGCGTGGCCATCAAGTTCGAGATCGTGCTCGAGGGCCGCATCCAGTTCGAATCCCCCGGTCCGTCGGACCGCATCGCCGGCATCGCCACGCTCACACCGCTGGACATGGCCGCCGGCAAGCTACTCGCCAACACGGACCGCTGGGCCGACACCAACACGCACAGCCGCGACCTGATCGACCTCGCGATGATGGTCGCGCCGCGCGCGCTGTTGAACCGTGCGCTGGTGAAGGCAGCCACCGCCTACGGCGACAGCGTGCAGGAGGCGCTGGCGAAATCGCTGAACGCCGCGCTCACGCGCGAGCGGTGGCTGGAGCGCTGCATGAGCGCCCTCGACATGCAACGCGTTCCCGAGGCCCTGCTGCGCAAGCGGTTGAAGGCCTTGCAGCCCCGACCGCCGCGCCACTGAGGGCCAGGATCAGCGCCCCAGTTCCTTCAGGTACGCCGCACGCGCCGCGACGCCGGTGCCGGCGAAGTCGGTGAACACGCCGTCGATGCCGGCACGGAAGTACGGCAGGTACTCCGCGATCGGATCGCCGTTGTAGAGCCCCGGCAGGTACTGCTTTTCATTGCGGAAGGTGTAGCTGTGCACCACCAGCCCGGCCTTGTGCGCATCGGCGATCAGCGAGGTCGGCGTCACGCTGTTGATGTCGGCCATCTTCGTGCCGCCGGCGTACGGCACCTGCTTCCAGGCCATCACCTGCGGTTTCCACGGGCCGATGCCTTCGGCGTAGGTCTTGATCTCGGCCAGGCCCGCGGGCGTCAGCATCGCGTCGAAGTAGCGTCCGTCGCCGTTGATCGTCCAGCTGTACGGGCGGCCGTCGACGAAGGTGTAGACGTCGGAGGTCGAGTAGGTGACGACGCCGGTGTCCAGGTGCGTGTCGTTGCCGTCGATCAGCTGCACCTTGCGTGCCTTCAGGCCGATGCTCTTCAGGTACTTCAGGCTGGCCGGATCGAAGCTCTGCACGAAGATCGGTGCGGCCGGGTCGTTCAGGTTGTTGTCGACGACGAACTTCAGCACCGCATCCTCGAACGGGTGGCCGGTCTTCGCGGTGTCGCAGCCGTTGGCGATCGCCTGCTGGTTGTTCCAGTACGGGTTCTTGACCTCCGGGTACACCGTCAGCGTGCGGCCGGTCGATGCGCTCTTCGCCTTCGCGATGGCCAGCACCTCCTGCATCGTCAGCACCGGCTGCGTGCCGTTCTCGGCGGTCGGGCGGTCGGCGCGGGCGTCGTAGGTGGTGCCCTTGATCCACTGCTTCAGCTCGGCGACCGTGAAGTCGGTGATCGACCAGTCGTTGGTGTGGTCCTCGCCGTCGACGATCAGCGACTTCAGCACCGATTTCGGGTCGGCCGGGTCGGTCAGGTCGGTCAGGTACTGCTTCGGCTCGCTGGCGTTGGCCACCGTGTACGTCACGTTGACCGGGCGCCCGGCCACCGTGCGCTTGCGGGCAGCCACCTCGGGCACCGTGAGGGCGACCGTCGCCACGGTGGTGTTGTCGCTCAGCCAGGGGTTGTGGCGCGCGACCAGCACGCAGTCCTTGCTGAGGTGCAGGTCTTCCTCCAGCGAATCGGCGCCGGCATCGGCCGCGCCTTCGTAGGCGGCCTGCGTCTCCTCCGGGTGCAGGCCCGGCAGGCCGCGGTGGCCGATCACCAGCGGGGCCTTGCCATCCAGCGTCGCGAACGGGGCGGGATCGTCGTCGCTGCCGCCGCAGGCAGTCAGCGCGGCGCCGGCCAGCAGCGTCAGGGCGAGGAGGCGGGCACGGGTGGGTCGAACAGCGGTGTGATGCATGGCGTCTTTCTTCGTGAAGAGTCTTCAGAACGATGAGCCGCCGATGTTCGACGGGCCGGGTGACAGCGCTGTGACCGACCATAGTTCACCTACCGCCGCAAGAAAAGCCGGACCGGGGCAGAATCTCCCGCTCCCCCTCATCCGCCCACTGCGAACCCACCCGCCATGTCCGACCTGTCCGCCTTCCCGATCACCACCAAGTGGCCCGCGCAGCACCCCGAGCTGCTGCAGCTCTACTCGCTGCCGACGCCCAATGGCGTGAAGGTGTCGATCATGCTGGAGGAGACCGGGCTGCCGTACGAGCCGCACCTGGTGCGCTTCGACACCAACGACCAGCTGTCGCCCGAGTTCCTGTCGCTGAACCCGAACAACAAGATCCCGGCGATCCTGGACCCGAACGGCCCGGACGGCAAGCCGTTCGCGCTGTTCGAATCGGGCGCGATCCTCGTCTACCTGGCGAGCAAGACCGGGCAGCTGATGCCCGCCGACACCGCCGGCCGCTTCGAGACGCTGCAGTGGGTGATGTTCCAGATGGGCGGCATCGGCCCGATGTTCGGCCAGCTCGGCTTCTTCCACAAGTTCGCCGGCCGCGAGTACGAGGACAAGCGCCCGCGCGACCGCTACGTGGCCGAATCGAAGCGGCTGCTGAAGGTCGTCGACGAGCGCCTGGAGGGCCGCGACTGGATCCTGGGCGACGCGTACTCGATCGCCGACATCGCGATCTTCCCGTGGATCAACAACCTGTTCGGCTTCTACGAGGCGGGCGAGCTGGTCGGCATGGCCGATTTCCCGAACGTCACGCGCGTGCTGGCGGCGTTCAAGGCGCGGCCGGCCGTACAGCGCGGGCTGGCGATTCCGAAGCGACCCGCGTGAAACAGCGGGCCTGATCCGGTAGGAAGGGGACTACGCGCAGCGGCGCCCTCTTCCGATCGGCAGCGCGCGCGCCGGTGACTAGAGTGGCCGGGTCCGGGCCGCCCGTGCCCGCAAGGAGCATCACCATGTCATTTGCGCTCTATATGGTCGGCCTCGTGCTGCTGGTCGGCGGCGTCGCCTGGGGCCTCGTGACGGCCGGGCTCGCACCGGTGTACGTCGGCATCGCCTGCCTGATCGTGCTGGGCATCGGCATCATGATGGCGGTGTCGCGCACCCGCACGAAGGATCCGTCGAGCTGATCAGCCCTCGCGGTAGAACGACTCGACCTGGCCCTTCAGCTTGATCAGCAGCGGCTGGCCCTTGCGGTCGACCGAGCGGCCGGCAGGCACGCGGATCCAGCCTTCGCTGATGCAGTATTCCTCGACATCGCCGCGCTCCTTGCCGTTGAAGCGGATGCCGATCTCGTGCTCGAAGATCGCGGCGACATGGAACGGGCTGCGCGGATCGACCGACAGGCGGTCGGGCAAGGCAGGTCGTTCGGCGGGAACGGGGGTGGGCGTGGCGTTGACCTCGGACATGGACAGGGTTCCTGATCGGGGAATGGAGAAAAGCCGCCATTCTGCGGCACCGGCCGCATCCTCGGATCAGGCCCGCAGCCGGTAGCCCGTCGCGTAGATCGATTCGATGTGCAGCGGCGTGCCCTGCTGCCTCGAGACGAGCACGCATTTCTGCCTCAGCTTGTACAGGTGCTGCTCGATGGATCGCTTGTTGACGGCATCGGTGTTGCCGAACAGCGCGGCCGACAGCATCTCCGTCGTCGTGAGCCGGCCGTGGTGCTCGAACAGCACCTGCGCCAGGCTGCACTCGCGCGCCGTCAGGCGCACCCGTTGGCCGGGCGAGGCCAGCACCGACTGCGCGGTGTCGAGCCAGTAGGCCCCGGCCCGCAGCTCGGGTGCCGGCGAGGCCAGCGCCCGCACGCGGGCCAGCACGCGCTGCACCAGGCCGGTCGCGCCTTCGGCCTCGGTGGCGTAGTCGTCGGCGCCACGCATCAGCGCCTGGGCGATGGAGTAGGTGTCACCGGCACCGACCGCGACGATTGGCGCGCGCGATGCGGCGCGGGTGCGCAGCACGTCGAACCAGTCGCGGCTCAGCGCGGTGTCGGCCTGCACCAGGATCGCGTCGAACTCCGTGTCCCGCCACGCCTGCAGCAGCGATTCGGTGTCGCTGAACTGTTCGACATCGATGGCGCGGGAGGCGAAGGCATCCGTCGCGCGCAGGCTCTCCGCGCGTTGGGCCCACAGTGCGGCAATCCTCATAGGTCAGTTCGGCTTTTCGGGGAGGTCCGTGAGTTCGGCGTCGACACGCCGGCGGCGCATCTGACTGCAGCGCAGGTTGCGTGCCCGCCTCCGGACGCACTGATTACGCTGGAACCGTTATCAGGATCACGAAAATCTTCGCCGACATCTGACCAATCGCGTCACCTGCGCGACAGTCAGCTTGGATGTCGGCCAAAAATTGACCGATTCATGACGGAGCCGCTACGGCGCGTAGCGCTGCTCCAGTTCATCCCAGCGCGGCTTGTCGACCAACCGCTGCCGCTCCGCGAACGGCACGACCAGCGCCGGATCCTCGTCGACGCGGCCGGCCTGCTGCAGCACCCCCAGCACGCGCTGCATGCCGGCCACGGCGCCCTGCAGCGCGGCATTGGCATACAGCACGAAGCCGTAGCCCAGGCCCTTCAACTCGTCGGCACCGACGATCGGCGTCTTGCCGCCGATCACCATGTTGACCAGCTGCGGTGCCGCCAGGCGGCGCGGCAGCGCGCGCACCTCGTCGGCTGTCGTCACCGCCTCGACGAACAGGATGTCGGCGCCCGCTTCGGCGAAGCGCTGCGCGCGCTCGACCGCCGCGTCGAAACCCTGCGTGGCCGCGGCATCGGTGCGCGCCATGATCAGCAGGTCCGGGTCGCGCCGCGCGTCGACGGCGGCCTTGATCTTGCCCAGCGCCTCGTCGAGCGGGATCACGTCCTTGCCGGCGAAGTGGCCGCAGCGCTTGGGCGCGACCTGGTCCTCGAGCTGGATGCAGTCGGCCCCCGCACGCTCCAGCACGCGCACCGTGTGGTACACGTTCAGCGCGTTGCCGAAGCCGGTGTCGGCATCGACGATCAGCGGCAGTTCCACCGCATCGCGGATGCGTGCGGTGTGGTCGGCGATCTCGGCCAGGCCCATGAAGCCCTGGTCGGGCATGCCGAACCACATGTTGGTGACGCCGGCACCGGTGACGTAGATCGCCTCGAAGCCGGCGTCGGCGATGACCTTGGCGGACATCGCGTTGAACGCGCCGGGAACGATCACGCCGCGGCGGGCGGCGGCGAGGGCCTTGAGGGTTTGACGGGTCGACATGGGCTTGCTCTCGTTCAGAAACTGTCGCCGGGCACGCGCACCCAGCCTTCCATCAGCACACGGGCGCTGCGGCTCATCAGCGCCTTCGTGACGGTCCACTGGCCGTCGATCTGCCGCGCCTCGGCGCCCACGCGCAAGCTGCCCGACGGGTGGCCGAAGCGCACCGCGCTGCGCACGCCGCCACCAGCCGCCAGGTTCACCAGCGTGCCGGGGATGGCTGCCGCGGTGCCGATCGCGACCGCCGCCGTGCCCATCATTGCGTGGTGCAGCTTGCCCATCGACAGCGCACGCACCAGCAGGTCGATGTCGGCGGCACGCACCGGCTTGCCGCTCGATGCCACGTAGTCGGCCGGCGGCGCGACGAACGCGATCTTCGGCGTGTGCTGGCGCGTCGACGCCTCGGCCACGTCCTGGATCAGGCCCATGCGGACGGCGCCCCAGGCCCGGATCGCCTCGAAGCGCGCCAGCGCCTGCGCATCGCCATTGATCGCATCTTGCAGCTCGGTGCCGGTGCAGCCGATGTCGCGGGCGTTGACGAAGATCGTCGGGATGCCGGCGTTGATCAGCGTCGCGTCGAACGTGCCGATGCCGGGCACCTCCAGCGCGTCGACGAGCCGCCCGGTCGGGAACATCGCGCCGCCGCTTCCTTCGTCCGGCCCCTCGGCGGCCGGATCGAGGAACTCGAGCTGCACCTCGGCCGCCGGGAAGGTGACGCCGTCGAGCTCGAAATCGCCGGTCTCCTGAACCTGCCCGTTCAGCACCGGCACGTGCGCGACGATGGTCTTGCCGATGTTGGCCTGCCAGATGCGCACGGTGCACAGGCCGTTCGCCGGCACGCGCTCCGCCGGCACCAGGCCCTGCGCGATCGAGAACGGGCCGACGGCTGCCGACAGGTTGCCGCAGTTGCCGCTCCAGTCGATGAAGGCCTGGTCGATCGAGACCTGACCGAACAGGTAGTCCACATCGTGGCCCGGCCGTGTCGACGGCGACAGGATCACGACCTTCGAGGTCGACGAGGTCGCGCCGCCCATGCCGTCGATCTGCTTGCCGTACGGGTCGGGGCTGCCGATCACGCGGCGCAGCAGCCGGTCGCGCGCCTCGCCCGGCAGCTGTGCGGATGCGGGCAGGTCCTGCAAGCGGAAGAACACGCCCTTGCTGGTGCCGCCGCGCAGGTAGGTGGCGGGAATGCGGATCTGTGGAACGAAGCTCATGACTGGTAGCCCGGATGCCAATCCGGGATCAATGCACGCCCGCGAGAAAGTCCTGCGCAAACCGCTGCAGCACCCCGCCGGCCTCGTAGATCGACACCTCTTCGGCCGTATCGAGCCGGCAGGTGACGGGCACATCGACGATCGCGCCATCGCGGCGCCGCACGCGCAGGCCCAGCACGGCGCCCGGCGTGCGTTCGCCGTGCACGTCGTACGTCTCGGTGCCATCGAGCCCGAGCGTCAGCCGCGAGGTGCCGGGCAGGAACTCCAACGGCAGCACGCCCATGCCGATCAGGTTGGTGCGGTGGATGCGCTCGAAGCCTTCGGCCACCACCACTTCCACGCCCGCCAGGCGCACGCCCTTGGCGGCCCAGTCGCGCGAGCTGCCCTGGCCGTAGTCGGCGCCGGCGATGATGACCAGCGGCTGGCGGCGTTCGAGGTAGGCCTCGATCGCCTCCCACATGCGCACCACGCGGCCCTCGGGCTCGAGTCGCGCGAGCGAGCCAGTGCGCACGCTGCCATCGCCGGCACGCACCATCTCGTTCGACAGCGTCGGGTTCGCAAAGGTGGCGCGCATCGCGGTGAGGTGGTCGCCGCGGTGCGTCGCGTAGGAGTTGAAATCCTCCTCCGGCAGGCCCATCCGCGCCAGGTATTCGCCGGCCGCCGAATCGGCCCCGATCGCGTTCGACGGCGACAGGTGGTCGGTCGTGATGTTGTCCGGCAGGATCGCCAGCGGCCGCAGGCCGGTCAGCGTGCGCGGGCTCGCGGCCAGCGCGCCCATGCCTTCGCGGTCCCAGTACGGCGGGCGGCGGATGTAGGTGGACTGCGGCCGCCAGTCGTACTGCGGATTCACGCGCTCGCTGCTCGCGGCCGCGATGGCGAACATCGGCTCGTAGACCTGCCGGAACATCGCCGGCTGCACCGACGACTGCACCAGCGCATCGATCTCGGCATCGTCCGGCCACAGGTCCTGCAGCCGGATCTCGCGGCCGTTGACCACCGCGAGCACGTCGCGCTCGATGTCGAAGCGGATCGTGCCGGCGATCGCATAGGCCACCACCAGCGGCGGCGAGGCCAGGAAGGCCTGCTTCGCCTGCGGGTGGATGCGGCCGTCGAAGTTGCGGTTGCCCGACAGCACGGCCGTGGTGTACAGGTCGCGTTCGAGGATCTCCTGCTGGACGGCGGGGGCTAGCGCGCCGCTCATGCCGTTGCAGGTGGTGCACGCGAACGCGACGATGCCGAAGCCCAGCGCCTCCAGTTCGGTCAGCAGGCCGGCCTGCTTCAGGTACAGCTCCACCGTCTTCGAGCCGGGTGCGAGCGAGGTCTTCACCCAGGGCTTGCGCACGAGGCCCAGGCGGTTCGCGTTGCGCGCCAGCAGCCCGGCGGCGATCACGTTGCGCGGGTTGCTGGTGTTGGTGCAGCTGGTGATCGCGGCGATGATCACCGCGCCGTCGGGCATCAGGCCCTGCGCCTCTTGCGCGCGGGCCTGGTCGAGGTTGACCGCGATGCCGCGCTCGGCCAGTGCGCTGGTGGGCAGGCGGCGGTGCGGGTTCGACGGACCGGCCATGTTGCGAACGATGGTCGACAGGTCGAAGCGCAGCACGCGCTCGTAGCGCGCGTCGGCCAGCGTGTCGGCCCAGAAGCCCGCTGTCTTCGCGTACGTCTCGACCAGCTTCACCTGCGCGGCCTCGCGGCCGGTCAGGCGCAGGTAGTCGAGCGTCTGGCCGTCGATGAAGAACAGCGCCGCGGTGGCGCCGTACTCGGGGCACATGTTCGAGATGGTCGCGCGGTCGCCGATCGTCAGGCCCTGCGTGCCGTCGCCGAAGAACTCCAGGTAGGCGCCGACCACCTTCTGCTGGCGCAGGAACTCGGTGAGCGCCAGCACGATGTCGGTGGCGGTGATGCCGGGCCGGCGCCGGCCGGCCAGCTCGACGCCGACGATGTCGGGCAGGCGCATCCACGACGCGCGGCCGAGCATCACGTTCTCGGCCTCCAGCCCGCCGACGCCCACCGCGATCACGCCCAGCGCATCGACGTGCGGCGTGTGGCTGTCGGTGCCGACGCAGGTGTCGGGGTAGGCCAGGCCGTCCTGCACCCAGACCACCGGCGACATCTTCTCGAGGTTGACCTGGTGCATGATCCCGTTGCCCGGCGGGATCACCTCGACGTTGCGGAAGGCCCGCTTCGTCCAGTCGATGAAGTGGAAGCGGTCTTCGTTGCGGCGGTCTTCGATCGCGCGGTTCTTCGCGAAGGCCTGCGGGTCGTCGCCGCCGCACTCCACCGCGAGCGAGTGGTCGACGATCAGCTGCACCGGCACGACGGGGTTCACCGCGGCCGGATCGCCGCCCTGCGCCGCGATGGCATCGCGCAGCCCGGCCAGGTCGACCAGCGCGGTCTGGCCGAGGATGTCGTGGCAGACCACGCGCACCGGGTACCACGGGAAGTCGCGGTCGCGGCGGCGCTCGATGAGCTGCAGCAGGCAGTCGTCGAGGAGGGCCGGGTCACAGCGGCGCACCAGGTTCTCGGCATGCACACGCGCGGTGTACGGCAGGCCGCTCCAGGCGCCGGCGCGCAAGGCGTCGACGGCGGCCCGGGCATCGATGTAGTCCAGCGCGGTGCCGGGCAGGCGCTTGCGGTAGGGAGAACTCATGCGCGGTGGTTGTGCTCAGGTGCGCTCGGCGATCGGCACGAAGGCGCGGTCTTCGGGGCCGGTGTAGTTCGCGCTCGGCCGGATGATCTTGTTGTCGAGCCGCTGCTCGATCACGTGTGCGGCCCAGCCGCTGGTGCGCGAGATGACGAACAGCGGCGTGAACATCGCCGTCGGCACGCCCATCAGGTGGTAACTCACGGCACTGAACCAGTCGAGGTTGGGGAACATCTTCTTCGCATCCCACATCACCCGCTCCAGCCGCTCGGCGATGTCGAACATCTTCGTGGTGCCGGCCTCGCCGGAGAGCTGCCGGGCCACGCGCTTGATGACCACGTTGCGCGGGTCGCTGACAGTGTAGACCGGGTGGCCGAAGCCGATCACGACCTCGCGCGCCTCGACGCGGCGGCGGATGTCGGCCTCGGCCTCGTCGGGCGTGCCGTAGCGCTGCTGGATCTCGAACGCCGCCTCGTTGGCGCCGCCGTGCTTCGGGCCGCGCAGTGCGCCGATCGCGCCGGCCACCGCCGAATGCATGTCGCTGCCGGTGCCGGCGATCACGCGCGCGGTGAAGGTCGACGCGTTGAACTCGTGCTCGGCATACAGGTTCAGCGAGGTGTGCATCGCCCGCACCCACGCGGCCGGCGGGCGCTCGCCATGCAGCAGGTGCAGGAAGTGGCCGCCGATCGAGTCGTCGTCGGTCTCCACCTCGATGCGCCGGCCCTGCGTGGCCCAGTGGTACCAATACAGCAGCATCGAGCCGAGCGAGGCCAGCAGGCGGTCGGCGATGTCGCGCGCGCCGGGCAGGCCGTGGTCGTCCTTCTCGGGCAGCGCGCAGCCGAGCGCCGAGACGCCGGTGCGCATCACGTCCATCGGGTGGGCCGCGGCCGGCACGGTCTCGAGCGCGGCCTTCACCGCGGCCGGCAGCCCGCGCAGCGCCTTCAACCGGGCCTTGTAGGCACGCAGCTCGGCGGCACTCGGCAGCCTGCCGTGCACCAGCAGGTGGGCGACCTCCTCGAACTCGCAGACCTCGGCGAGATCGAGGATGTCGTAGCCGCGGTAGTGCAGGTCGCGGCCGTTGCGGCCGACGGTGCACAGCGCGGTGTTGCCGGCCGTGACGCCGGACAGCGCAACGGACTTCTTCGGTTGGAAGGTGCTCATGCCCGCCATCTTCGCGATGCGCCACGCCGGGGACAACACTGAAGTGGCGAAGGCTTGCGAAGTCAGCCTTGCAACTCTGCAAGGCTTGCGAAGGACGAGCGGCGCGCCAGCTCGACGAAGGCCCGCAGGTAGTCGATGTCGATGTCCGCCTCGCGGGCGCCCAGGAAGATCTGCTTCGCGATGCCGCGCGCACCCAGGCGCACGGCCACCACGTCCATCTTCTGCGCGTACTCCTCGACCAGCCAGCGCGGCAACGCCGCCACGCCGCGGCCGCTGACCACCATCTGCAACATGATGTCGGTGGTCTCGATGGTCTTGTGCGCCTTCGGCGTCACGCCCGCCGGCATCAGGAACTGCGTGTAGACGTCGAGCCGGTCGGTCGCCACCGGGTAGGTGATCAGCACCTCGGGCGTCAGCTGCTTCGGCTTCACCCAGGCCGCGCCGGCCAGCGGGTGATCGCGCCCGACCACCAGCACCTGCTCGTAGTCGAACACGGGCTCGAAATGCAGCCCCGGCTTGTACAGCGGGTCGGGCGTGACCAGCATGTCGATCTCGTAGCCGAACAGCGCGCCGATGCCGCCGAACTGGAATTTCTGCTTCACGTCGACATCGACATCGGGCCAGGCCGCGAGGTACGGCGAAACGACCTTCAGCAGCCACTGGTAGCACGGGTGGCACTCCATGCCGATGCGCAGCGCGCCGCGCTCGCCCTGCGCGAACTGGCGCAACCGCTCTTCCGCCTGGTCGAGTTGCGGCAGCACCCGGTTGGCCACCGCCAGCACGTACTGCCCGGCCTGCGTCAGCCGCAGGCTGCGGCCCTCACGCAACCAGATGTCGGTGCCGAGCTGCTGCTCCAGCTTCTTCATCGAATGGCTCAGCGCCGATTGCGTCAGGCACAGCACGCCGGCCGCGGCCGTCAGCGAGCCCTGCTTCTCGACCTCCTGCACGATGGCCAGGTGACTGCGCTCCAGCATATCGATGAGCCGATCTCATGGATTGTCAAATTAATACCATTTTACTTCATGACCCCTGCTGCGTACGCTGGCGACCGCTTCTCTCATCTCTCCCATCGCACGCACGCCATGACCACGACCCACAACCTCGGCTTTCCCCGCATCGGCGCCAGGCGCGAATTGAAATTCGCGCTGGAGTCCTACTGGAAGGGCGAGTCTTCGCGCGACCAATTGAAGGCCCTCGGCGCCCAGCTGCGCCAACGCCACTGGATCCACCAGATCGACCTCGACCTCGCACCGGTCGGCGACTTCGCGTTCTACGACCAGATGCTCGACATGAGCTTCACGCTGGGCAACCTGCCGGAGCGCGTGCAGGGTTTCCAGGGCGACGTGCTGGACAACTACTTCCGCGTCGCGCGCGGCCGATCGGCAGAGACCGCCGAGGCCCACGCCGGCTGCTGCGGCGGTGGCGTCGCCGCCGGCGAGATGACCAAGTGGTTCGACACCAACTACCACTACATCGTCCCGGAGTTCACCGCGGCCACGCAGTTCAAGCTCGACGCGTCGCGCCTGCTGGAGCAACTCGCCGAGGCGCGCCAGGCCGGCGTCAAGGCCAAGCCGGTGATCGTCGGCCCCGTCACCTACCTGGCGCTCGGCAAGGCCAAGGACGATTCCAGCAAGCTCGCGCTGCTCGAACGCCTGGTGCCGGTCTACGCCGAGCTGCTGGAAAAGCTCGCCGCCCAGGGCGTGGAATGGGTGCAGATCGACGAGCCCATCCTCGTGACCGAGCTCGATGCCGACTGGCAGCACGCCTTCAACACCGCGTACCACGACCTGAAGAGCGGCCGCGTGAAGCTGCTGCTGGCCACCTACTTCGGCCCGCTGGAAGAGAACCGGCACCTGGCCGCCAACCTGCCGGTGGCCGGCCTGCACATCGACGCGATCAACGGCCGCGACGACATCCAGCCGCTGCTCAACATCCTGTCGCCGCTGAAGGTGCTGTCGCTCGGCGTGATCAACGGCCGCAACATCTGGAAGACCGACCTGAACGCGGTGCTCGATTGGCTCGAGCCGCTGAAGGAGCGCCTCGGCGAGCGCCTGTGGATCGCACCGTCGTGCTCGCTGCTGCACGTGCCGGTCGACCTGGCGAGCGAACAGAAGCTCGATGCCGACCTGAAGTCGTGGCTCGCGTACGCGCTGCAGAAGCTGGACGAGTTGCGCCTGCTGGCCGCCGCGTTGAAGAACGGCCGTGATTCGGTGAAGGCCGAACTCGCCTCCAACCAGGCCGCCATCGCGGCGCGCCGCAACTCGCCGCGCGTCAACAACCCGGCGGTGAAGGCGGCCGTGGCGACGCTCAACGCCGCGTTCGGCGAGCGCAAGAGCGGCTATGCACAGCGCGCCCCGAAGCAGGCCGCGCTGCTGAAGCTGCCGCCCTTCCCCACCACCACCATCGGCTCGTTCCCGCAGACCGCCGACATCCGCCACGCCCGCAGCGAGTTCAAGGCCGGCCGCCTCGATGAGGCCGGCTACCGGGCCGCGATGCAGGCCGAGATCCGGCGCAGCGTGCGCGAGCAGGAAGCGCTGGACCTGGACGTGCTGGTGCACGGCGAGGCCGAGCGCAACGACATGGTCGAGTATTTCGGCGAGCAGCTCGACGGCTACGCGTTCAGCCAGTTCGGCTGGGTGCAGTCGTATGGCTCGCGCTGCGTGAAGCCGCCGATCCTGTTCGGCGACATCAGCCGCCCGAAGGCGATGACGGTCGAGTGGATCCGCTACGCGCAATCGCTGACGAAGCGCCCGATGAAGGGCATGCTGACCGGCCCGGTGACGATCCTGAACTGGTCCTTCGTGCGCGACGACCAGCCGCGCTCGGTGTCGTGCCACCAGCTCGCGCTGGCGATCCGCCAGGAGGTGCTCGACCTGGAGCAGGCCGGCGTGCGCGTGATCCAGATCGACGAGGCCGCGCTGCGCGAAGGCCTGCCGCTGCGCAAGTCGCAATGGAAGGGCTACCTCGACTGGGCGATCGAATCGTTCCGCATCACCGCGAACGGCGTCGAGGACGAGACGCAGATCCACACCCACATGTGCTATTCGGAGTTCAACGACATCATCGCGGCCATCGCCGGGATGGATGCCGACGTGATCACGATCGAGACCTCGCGTTCCGACATGGAGCTGCTCGATGCCTTCGAGGACTTCAAGTACCCGAACGAGATCGGCCCGGGCGTGTACGACATCCACTCGCCGAACATCCCGACGCAGGAGCACATCGTGCAGCTGATGAGGAAGGCCGCCGAGCGCGTGCCGGCCGAGCGGCTGTGGGTCAACCCGGACTGCGGGCTGAAGACGCGCCAATGGGCCGAGGTGATTCCGGCGCTGACCAACATGGTGGCTGCCGCCAAGGCGCTGCGCCAGCCGGCCTGACGCGCGGGCTTCCGGCAGGCGGATGGTCAAGAATAGGCCATGCGAAAGACTTTCCTCGGCGTGCGCCTGCGCACGCTGCGCGAGCAACGCGGCCTGACCCAGGCCGCCCTCGCCCACCTGCTGGAGCTCTCGGCCAGCTACCTCAACCAGCTGGAGAACAACCAGCGGCCGCTGTCGGTGCCGGTGCTGCTGAGGCTGCAGTCGGCGCTCGGCGTCGACCTGCAGTTCTTCTCGGAGAGCGAAGAGGCGCGCCTGATGGCGCAGCTGCACGACGTGGTCGCCGAGGCCGGCGCCGCCATCCCGCAGGCGGAGGTGCTGGCCCTGGCGCAGCAGATGCCTGCGCTGGCGAATCGCATGATCCAGCTGCACAAGGTGGCCCGGGATGCGCAGGAGCGCCTCGAAGCCATGGCGGCCGGCCTGGGGGACCGGGACGCCCGGCCCGACCTCGGCCCGACCCAGCCCCATGAGGAAGTGCGCGACTTCTTCTACGCGCGCCACAACCATGTCGCCGAGCTCGATGCGCTGGCCGAGCGCACGCATGCCGAGATGGAGCCGCCCTCGCTGCTGGCCCGCGATCTCGCCGGGCGGCTCGAGCGGCACCTGCTGCTGAAGCACCGCATCTCGACGCGCAGCGCCGCGGCCGATGCGCCGCCCGGCCTGCGCAGCTACGACCCGCGCTCACGGCTGCTGACGCTGCATGCGGATCTCGAGCCGGGCCAGCGCGCGTTTCAGCTGGCCACCCAGCTGGCCTTCGTCGAGGCCGACGAGCTCCTCGCCTCGCTGGTGGCGGGTGGCGAATTCCGCAGCGACGAATCGCGCGCGCTGGGGCGCATCGGCCTGGCCAGCTACTTCGCCGGTGCGCTGGTGCTGCCCTATGCGCCCTTCCTGGCCGCCGCGGAGGAATTGCACTACGACATCGACCTGCTGGCGCGCCGCTTCGGCGTCAGCTTCGAGACGGTGTGCCACCGGCTCTCGACCTTGCAGCGGCCGCAGGCGCGCGGCGTGCCGTTCTTCTTCGTGCGCGTGGACCGGGCCGGCAACATCTCGAAGCGCCAGTCGGCGACCGATTTCCACTTCTCGCGCACCGGCGGCACCTGCCCGCTGTGGAACGTCTACGAGGCGTTCTCGCAGCCCGGCCGCGTGCTGACGCAGCTGGCCTCGATGCCCGACGGCCGCACCTACCTCTGGATCGCCCGCTGCATCCGCCATGACAGCGGCGGCTTCGGCACGCCGCCGCGCGAGTTCGCGGTGGCGCTGGGCTGCGACCGCCGGCATGCGTCGCGGCTGGTGTACGCCCGCGGGCTGGCGCTGGCCGACCCGCAGGCCGTGACGCCGATCGGCCCCGGCTGCAAGGTGTGCGAGCGCCAGGGCTGCGCGCAGCGCGCCTTCCCGGCGCTCGGGCGGCCGCTGCGCATCGACGAGAACCAGCGGCCGGTCGAGCCCTACGCGAATGCCTAGACCGTCTGCGCGAACAGCACGACCTCTTCGTTGTGGATTTCCAGGGCGGTTCGCACCTGCCCTCGCGCACTGGGCAGGTACCCGTCCTCCATGGCGTTGTACTTCCACCCTCCGCGTTGAGAGCGTCCCGTTGCGTTGCCCTTCACGTACCACGTGGTGCCCTTGCTGCCGTCATAGGGAACGTTGGTGGCGATGGTGACCGTGCACAGCCGCGAGGGTTCGGTGAGGCGAATCACCTGCAGCATGTCGTCCCAGCCGATGCCCTCCGCGGCGTCGAGGTTGATCTGGTACGTCAGGATGTGAGTGCGGATCCGCTGCCTCAGATTGCCCATTGAGGTCGCGAAGTTGAAGTCCTGATTCCACATGGTCACTTCTTCATCGGCCACCCAGGCTTCCAGGCCGTCGGCTTCCACCACCTGCGTGGCCCAGGTTTCCAGGAAGGCGTTCCATTGCTCGACCTGCTGCTCGGTGATGTGGGTCGGCTTGGGCGGATACACCTTCCTCTGCACGATGGGTTGCCCCGCCTGCGATGCCTCCTCGCCGGGCCCGATCCAGCGCTGTGCCGCCGGCCCGAACAGGTGGTCGAGCTGCTGCCGCTGTGTCGCCATGCGGGGGCTGCCATCCAGCCAGGACGGCGACGCGCGCTGCGCGGCCGCCGCACCGGCGGGCTCGGCGGCGGTGTGCGCTTGCGAGGGGCGGATCAGGCGCTTGTCGGTGGATGCCACGTCATGTCTCCTTGCTGCGCCGGTGGGCGACAGGCCGGATGACGGTATAGCCGGCACCGGGCCCGGGCGCCATCGGCCCCAGGCTGATTCAGGGCCTCACGAATGCGGAGAGAGGAATGCGGAGAAGACGCCCCATGGGCTCTTCGTGATGGCCACCGAAACGATGTAGCCGAAGGTCAGCAGCGCCGCCATCCAGGCCGTCGCCCGCAGCCAGGCCGGCCGGCCCGGGCGCAGCGCGATGACGCCGAGCCCGACATAGGCCACCAGCGCGATGACCTTGGCCAGCAGCCACGGCGCCGAGCCGGGATGGATCCGCAGCATCCAGGCGAGGGTCAAGGCCGATGCCAGCAACACGGTGTCGATCAGATGCGGTATCGACCGCGCCGCCCGGCTGCGCACCCAGCGCGCGCCCGCCAGCGAGGCGGCCCCGCGCACGAAGAACCCGGCGAACGACAGCGCCACGGCGGATTGGTGGAGGGTCTTGACGGTGAAGTAGTCCATGGCAGCTCACTCGGGTCGGGTTCGCGGCGGCACCGCCCGCGCGGATTTCAGCCGCCATGCGAGCGCGGACGCCAGCACCGTGACGACGAACAACCCCACCGCCGCGGCATTCAGCAACGCCCCGAACCGGCGCCACGAGGGATCGACGAGGCTGCCCGGCAGGCGCACGAGCAACGAGGCGTGCAGCAACAGCAGCGGAGCATGGAACCAGGGGCCGAACCACAGCCGCGTTCGCGCGACGGCCGGCAGGATCACCGGCGCATGCCCCATCACCATGCTGAAGATGAAGCCGAGCCCGAGGGCATGCAGCGCCCAGTCCCGCCCCGGGCACCCGAAGGCCATGCCGATCCACGCCACCCCGGCGACGGCCAGCCACGCGTACCCCGCCAGCAGGCTGACCGCCATGTAGCGGCTCAGGCCATGGCTGTGCAGCGTGCGCCGCGCAACATCGAAAGCCAGCAGCCACAACGCCAACGCCGCCAGGCCGCCGCCGAACAGCACCCCGGCAACGACCGGCCATCGGCCCGTGAGGGCAGCGCCTGCGGGCAGGGTCGAAAGAATCGCCACCAGCGCGAACTGCACCGCCGGGGGGTGCCGCATCAGCCGGGCCATCTCGAGCCGCTCGGCCGCCACCGTCAGCACGATGAAGGCGAACCACCATGGCAGGACCAGCGCGGTCGCCGCGCCGAGCGCGAACAGCAGGTTGCCCACCAGCCAGGCGATCGCGCCCAGCAGCAGCAGCCCCGCATGCAGCACGACCTGGCGGGCCAGCACCGCCACGCTCGCCGCGACGAAGACGGCCGCCGCGACCGCCCCTGCCCAGACACCGACCACCGGAAGCCCGGCCAGCAGCGCGACACCGCCCAAGGCGCTGGCCCAAGGCGCGATGAAGGCCCAGCGGCGCTTCAATGCCACCGCACGTTCGATGGCGATCACCGTGCCCAGCAGGCCCGACAGCATCAAAGCCGCATGCTGCAACAGCGCCGCGCCGGCCACGGCGCCGGTGCCGAGCGCGATGCCGCTGCGCTGCAGCCCGCCCGCCACCGCCGCCAGCAGCACGGCAGCGATCAAGGCCGGCAACACCGACCGGGCCAGCAGCGCGCCAGGTGAGCGAGACACCGTCGTCAACCCTGCATGAAGCGGCGCGCCCGCTCGCTCATCAGGTCGGGCGTCCATGGCGGCTCCCAGCACAGGTCGACCCCGATGCGGATCTCCGCCGGCAGCAGCCGGTCGAGTTCCGACTCGATGTCGTCGACGATCACGTCGATCACCGGGCACGCGGCCGATGTCATCGTGACCCGCACCCGCACTTCGCCCGCCGCCACCGACACCCCGTACACGAGGCCGACATCGACGATCGACAGCGACAGCTCCGGATCGACGACCCCCGTCAGCGCCGCCAGCACCGGTCCGCGCAGCGTGGGCGGCCCGTCGTACGGGAACGGCAGCCTGCTCACGGCATCGCTGCTCATGGCCGCACCGCCGCGGCATCCGGCACGCCATCCGCCTGGCCCGCCGGACGGCGCAGCAGCCGCAACGCATACCCCGCCAGCACCACGGCCCCGGCCGCGAACACGATGTCGCCGGGAACGCGCAGCCACACCAGCGTTTCCATCAGGCGCGAGTGCACGATCGCGGGCGACCTCGCGAACCACATGCCCTGATCGATGCTGGCCCACGCCTGGTAGACGCCGGCCGGCAGCAGCGACATGAAGACCATCATCGCGAGGCCGATGTTCAGGCCCCAGAAGGACAGCGCGAGCAGCCGATCCGCATGCAGGTGGCGCGCGTACAGGCCGCGCAGGCAGAACAGCATCAGGCCGATCCCCAGCATCCCGTAGACGCCGAACAGCGCCGCGTGGCCGTGCGCCGCCGTCATGTTCAGGCCCTGCACGTAGTACAGCGACGCGGGCGGGTTGATCGCGAAGCCGAGCACGCCGGCGCCCAGCGTGTTCCAGAAGCCCACCGACACGAAGCACAGGATCGGCCACCGGTACGCGGCGAGCCAGGCCGCGCCCTTCGAGCGGCGGTGCGTCTGCAGCGCCTCCAGCCCGATCATCGCCAGCGGCACGACCTCGAGCGCGGAGAACACGGCGCCGACCGCGATCACGGAGGTGGGTGTCCCGGTGAAGTAGAGGTGGTGCAGCGTGCCCAGGATCCCGCCGAACAGGAACACGATGGTCTCGGCGACGATCGCGCGGTTCGCGCTCGCGGCGCGCACCAGCCCGAGCCGGGTGAAGATCAGCGCCACCACGGCGGTCGCGAACACCTCGAAGAAGCCTTCGACCCACAGGTGGACGAGCCACCAGCGCCAGTACTCGATCATCGAGTAGTGCGTCTGCCTGCCCCACATCAGCGAGCTGGCGTAGAAGCCGCCGATGCAGGCCGCCGACAGGAACACCATCGCGATCAGGCCGCGGGTTTCCGAAGGCCTCTTCAGCGCCGGCCACAGCGCGCGCCCGAGCAGCAGCAGCCAGAACAGCAGGCCGACGAACAGCAACAGCTGCCAGACCCGGCCCATGCTGGTGTATTCGAGACCCTGGTTGCCAATCCAGAAGCTGAAGTCCACGCCGCGATGCTGCAGCGTCCCGAGCCAGCCGGTGGCGGTGGAGCCGACGACGATCGCGATCAGCGCCCAGAACAGCACGTCGACGCCGAGCTTCTGCAAGCGCGGCTCGACGCCGGACAGCAGCGGTGCGATGTAGAGCCCCGTCGCGAGCCAGGCGGTGGCGATCCAGAAGATGCCGACCTGCGTGTGCACCGTGCGACTCACCACATAGGGCAGCACCTGGGCCAGCGGAATGCCGAAGAAGGCCTCGCCCTCGACCGCATAGTGCGCGGTGACGGCCCCCATGCCGATCTGCAGCAGCAGCAGGCCGATGACCGCGAAGAAGTACTTGCGTGTCGCCTTCATCGAGGGCGTGGCGACGATCTTCAGGAACGGGTCGGCGGCCGGCGGCGCCAAGTCTTCCTCATGGGCTTGTCCGCCATGGAACCACAGCATCGCGGCGATGCCGGCGATCAGCAGCACGATGCTCGCCATCGACCACATGGCCGCCGAGCCGGTCATCACGTTGCCCACCAGCGGCTCGTGCGGCCAGTTGCTCGTGTACGAGAGCCCGGTCTCGCCGGGGCGGTCGGTCGCGGCCGCCCACGAGGTCCAGAAGAAGAAGGCGGTCAGGGCCCGGCGGTCTTCGGCGGCGGGGATGGCACCTGCCCGCATCGCGTACTGCTCGCGCAGCACAGCCAGCGAGGTGTCGCTGCCGAACAGCGCGGCATAGTGGCCGGCGACGGCGCGCACGGCCTGCCCGCGTTCGTTCGAGACCTTCAGCACGCCGCTGCCGTCGTCGTAGCCATTGGCGCGCATCTGCTGGCGCAGCACGTTGTCGATGGCCGCGCGATCCTGGCTGCCGAGCGACGGCTGCGCCTGCTGGTGGGCCTGCACGAGGATCTGCTGGAGCGCGACGGCCTCGCGATGCAGCCAGTCGGCCGACCAGTCCGGCGCGACATAGGCGCCGTGCCCCCAGACCGTGCCGAGCTGCTGCCCGCCGGAGGCGAGCCACACCTGCTGGCCGGCCTGGATCTGTTCGCCGGTGAACAGGACCTCGCCGTCGGCCGTGACGACCGACTTCGGGATCGGCGGCGCCGCCAGGTAGATCTGGTAGCCGATGAAGCCGAGGGCTCCGAACGAGAGGACGAAGATGAGGCCCAGCCAGCGCCAGAGCCTGCGATTGTTGTTCATGGTTCTGCTCCTGAGAGGGTTCGCCGGCGGGACCGAGGTGGTCATGGGAATGGCTCCTTGCTGCCGGCTCGATTAAAGATGCATTTCTTGTGCACCTATCGTAAGCACGCCATGGCGAGAACGCATTGACCCGGATCAAGCACGGGACGACCCGCCCGCAGAAACCTCCAACCCATCTGGCGGGCATTGACCCAGGACAAGGCACCGCCCTGGGTCCGCCGGTACCGTTGCACCGCCAATAGATGTACAACCCATACCGGATATTCACATGAGCACATGGATCAAGAATGCGTTGCTCGCCACGCTGGCGGCGCTCGCCGCGGGTGGTGGCAGCGCGGTACTCGCCGCCGCGGGCGCAGCGCCCGCACCTGCCCCCGCAACGTCACGCAAGTCCGGCGATTTCGGGCCGCCGCAGGGGGCACCGATCCGCGCCATCCTGACCAGCCCGCCGCACGTGCCGCCGCCGACGAACCGCACGGTGYCCGCCAAGGTCATCGTCGAGCTGGAAGTGGTCGAGAAGGAGATGCAGATCTCCGAAGGCGTGTCGTACATGTTCTGGACCTTCGGCGGCACCGTGCCCGGCAGCTTCATCCGGGTCCGTCAGGGCGACACCGTCGAGTTCCACCTGAAGAACCACCCGAGCAGCAAGATGCCGCACAACATCGACCTGCATGGCGTGACGGGGCCGGGCGGCGGTGCCGCCTCCAGCTTCACCGCGCCCGGCCATGCCTCGCAGTTCACGTTCAAGGCGCTCAACGAAGGCATCTACGTCTACCACTGCGCGACGGCGCCGGTCGGCATGCACGTGGCCAACGGCATGTACGGCCTGATCCTGGTGGAGCCGCCGCAAGGCCTGCCGAAGGTGGACCACGAGTACTACGTGATGCAGGGCGATTTCTACACCGCCGGCAAGTACCGCGAGAAGGGCCTGCAGGCCTTCGACATGGAGAAGGCGATCGACGAGCGGCCGACCTACGTGCTGTTCAACGGCGCGGAGGGCGCGCTGACCGGCGACAAGGCCATCCCGGCGAAGACCGGCGAGACGGTGCGGCTGTATGTCGGCAACGGCGGGCCCAACCTGGTGTCGAGCTTCCACGTGATCGGCGCGATCTTCGACGAGGTCCGCTACGAGGGCGGCAGCAACGTGCAGAAGAACGTGCAGACGACGCTGATCCCGGCCGGCGGCGCGGCGGTCGTCAAGTTCACGACCAAGGTGCCCGGCAGCTACGTGCTGGTGGATCACTCGATCTTCCGTGCCTTCAACAAGGGGGCGCTGGCGATCATGAAGGTCAGCGGCCCCGAGGACAAGACGATCTACTCGGGCAAGGAGCTCGACTCCGTCTACCTCGGCGACCGGGCGCAGCCCGACATGCGGCCGGTCGCCGTCGCGACCCAGGCCGCGGCCGCGGGAACGCTGACCTTGCAGGACCAGGTGCAGGCCGGGCGCTCGCTGTTCACGGGGACCTGCTCGGTATGCCACCAGGCGAACGGCGAAGGGCTGCCGGGCGTGTTCCCGCCGCTCGCGAAGTCCGACTTCCTCGCCACCGACCCCGCACGCGCCATCGACGTGGTGATGCGCGGACTGGCCGGCAAGCTCACCGTGAACGGCACCGACTACAACTCCGTGATGCCGCCGATGAACCAGCTGAACGACGACGAGGTCGCGAACATCCTCACCTACGTCCTCAACAGCTGGGGCAACGCCGGAGGGCGCATCTCCACCGGCCAGGTGAAGAAGGCGCGCGAGGCGAAGCCGGGAACCACCGCGACCGCAGAGCATTGACGTGAAGCGGCTCGCAACCGTGGTGCTGGCGGCCGCGCTGTCGGCGATCCCGCTGCCGGCTGCCGCACAAGGGGCTGCTGCCGCGCCGCCGGCCTACGTGCCGGTGCCGGCCGGCACGCTCACCAGCGTGCTCGCGCGCGACGCGGATGGGGGACCGGCCACGATCCCGGCGTTCGAGATGCGCGAGACGCCCGTGACCGTGGCGGACTGGCAGCGCTTCGTGCGCGCGCATCCCGAGTGGCGGCGCGGCCAGGTGGCGCGCGCCTTCGCCGACGGCGGCTACCTCGAGCACTGGCGCAGCGATGCCGAGCCGCCGGCCGGCGCGCAGTCGTCGCAACCGGTCACCGAGGTCAGCTGGTTCGCCGCCCAGGCCTACTGCGAGACCGAAGGCGCCCGCCTGCCGTCGTGGCCCGAATGGGAATACGTCGCCGCCGCCGATGCCGGGCGGCGCGATGCCCGGGCCGACCCGGCGTGGCGGGCCCGCATCCTGGCCTGGTACGGCCGGCCGGCCACGCAGGCGCTGCCGAGCGTCGGCGGCGAGCCGAATGCCTACGGCGTGCGCGACCTGCACGGGCTGGTCTGGGAGTGGGTCGACGACTTCAACGCGCTGCTCATCAATCCCGACAGCCGGTCGGCCGACGACCCCGACAAGCTGCAGTTCTGC
This sequence comes from Rhizobacter sp. P3_C12, assembly GCF_056402735.1. Classification (NCBI taxonomy): domain Bacteria; kingdom Pseudomonadati; phylum Pseudomonadota; class Betaproteobacteria; order Burkholderiales; family Sphaerotilaceae; genus Rhizobacter; species Rhizobacter sp. P3_C12. Next base: position 17,165 of record NZ_JBFUGW010000003.1, on the reverse strand, counting down.
GGTGCCGGCGCGATCGACCTGCAAGACCGGCAGAACTATGCGGTGCTGATGCGGGTGGCCTTGCTGTCGTCGCTGCAGGCGCCGCAGAGCACGAGCAGCCTCGGCCTGCGCTGCGTGCGCCCGCTGCCTCACGCTTCCCATCTTCTCGAGGAGATTCCATGATGCTTCGACGTACCCTGCTGGCCGCTGCGCTGGCGCTGGCGACCGCTTCGGTGGCGGCCGAACCGCCGCTGCCCGGCGACTCGATCTACCAGCTCCCGCTGCGCCTGACCGACCAGGACGGCGCCCCGGTCCCGCTCGGCCGGGACCGGGGCCACCTGGTGCTCGCGACGATGTTCTACACCTCGTGCCAGTACGTCTGCCCGATGCTGATCGATGCGTTGCGCGAGACGCAGGCGGCCTTGCCTGCGGCGGACCGCAGCCGCCTGAGCTTGCTGATGGTGAGCTTCGATCCGGCGCGCGACACGCCGCAGGTGCTCCAGCGCACGTTCGACGAACGCCACCTGGAGCGTGCGACATGGACACTGGCGCGCACCGACCCTGCAGGCACGCGCAAGCTGGCGGCCTTGCTGGGCATCCGCTACCGGCAGCTCGCCGACGGCGACTTCAACCACACGAGCGTGCTGGTGCTGCTCGATGCGCAGGGGCGCGTCATCGGCCGCAGCTCGCGGCTCGGCAGCGCCGACCCCGCGTTCGTGCGGCTCATCCAGGAGACGCTGCGCGCCGACGCGCGCTGAATTGACGCGGATCAACACGCCTCGGGCGAAGCGGCGCCAAGCTCGGGTTCCATCGCCGGCCGGGACACTGCCATGCAACACGCTGCCATACGCGTCATCCTCGAAGAGCACAGCGCCATGTCGGCGATGCTGCGCTCGATCAGCCTGCTGCTGGCCGATCACCGGCGCCGCGGCAGCCTGCCGGATTTCGGCGTGTTGCGCGCGATGCTGTTCTACGTCGACGAGTTTCCCGAACGCCTGCACCATGCGAAGGAGAGCGAGTTGCTGTTCCCGTTGCTGCGCAGGCGCACGACCGAGGGCGACGAGGTGCTCGACCGCCTGGACCGCGAGCACGCCGATGGCGAGCGGGCGATCCGCGAGCTGGAGCACGAGCTGCTCGGCTTCGAGATGATGGCCGACACCGCACAGCTGTGCCAGCGCCGCGACCGCTTCGAGCAGGCGATGCAGCGCTACATCGATTTCTACCTCGCGCACATCCGCGCCGAGGAGACCGAGGTGCTGCCGCTCGCGCAGCGCGTGCTGACCGCCGAGGACTGGGTTGGACTGGACCGCGCGTTCTGCGCCAACCGCGACCCGCTGGCCGGCCACCCGCCGGACGACAACTACCGGCATGTCTTCAAGAAGATCCTGTGGGCCCTGCCGCCGCCGCTGGGCATCGGGCCGGCGATCGGCCACGGCAGCCGGCCGCCGGGCGGGCGCTGACCGCATGGCACTGCCCACTCCGATCCTCCTCGACGCCACACCGGCCTGCACGCGGCGTCGCTTCATCCGGCTGCTGCCGATCGGTGCTGCGCCGTGGCTCCCGGTGGTGCACGGCAAGCCGAAGCCGGCGCCGCCACCAGACCCGTCGACCTTCGCGCACCTGGACGAGCGCGATCCCCACGCCAAGGCGGTGGGCTACGTCGAGGACGTGGCGCGCGTCGACCGCCGGGTCTATCCGAAGTTCACCGCCGGCAGCACCTGCGACAACTGCGCGCTGTACCGCGTGCCGGCACAGGCCTGGTCCGAGTGCACCCTGTTCCCACGCAAGCTGGTGGCGGCCAGGGGCTGGTGCGACGCCTACGTGCGCCGCGCAGCACCTTGACCTGCCGAGGGCGTCTGTCGGGGCGCCGGGTCGGCGACCCGCACGAGCCACTCGTGCATGAGTTGCTTCTCGGCCACGGTGAGTCCCGGCAGGTCGGCCAGGTGCGCACGCAGCGTCGAGACCGCCGCCACCACGCCAGAGTCTTTCACCGGGGCGTCCTTCAGGATGGCGCCCAGCACCGCATCGCGGGCCGCCTCGGCCATGCCGCGGCGCGCCTCGGGGGCCCTGCCGAGCATCTCGAGCACCGTGCCCTTCGCCATGGCGTGGCAGAGGTCGACCGCGCGCGCTCTCGAGCCCGAACGATGTGTAGCCCATGAAGCCCCTGCGGAGCGATTCGACGGGGTCCATGCCGGACTTGTCGGCTCGCTTCCTGGCGACGAAATTGGCCAGCGCCTGTTCCGCGACGGCGTCGAGCAGGCCCTCCTTGTCACCGAACAGCCGGTAGATCGCCGGCGCCTGCACGCGGTGACGGATGGGCGAATCTGCGCTCGCCGAGCGCCATCGAGTGCATCACGCGAAAGTCGAGGGTGGTCGTGTACCAGGCGATGGCCGCATCGATGTCGTCTACGCGGATGCCCACGTGGTCCGGTCGGAACGACGTGAAGGGACTCGAGGTCTTCGCAGCAGGAGAATGTCGCGCTCACCTGAGCTTGACGACGACCTTGCCCTTCGCGCGGCCCGCTTCGACATAGGCCATCGCCTCGTTGATCGATTCGAACGGGAAGACCCGGTCCACCACGGGATGGAGCACGCCCACGTCGAAGAGGCGAGTGATCTCGCCCAGCTGGCTCCCGCTCGCCTTCATGAAGAGGAACGAGTAGCCGACCCCGCGGCGCCTGGCTTGTCGCCGCGCGCCCGAGCTCAGCAGCCGCATGACCCACCTCACGAACCAGGGTGCGCCGATCTCCCGGCCGAAATCGGGATCGGGCGGCCCGGAGATGGAGACGAGCTTCCCGCCGGCCTTGAGCACGCGGAGGGACTTTTCGAGCGTCTTGCCGTCCTGGCTGTTCAGGACCACGTCACAGTCGCGCAGAACATCCTCGAAATCCTGGGTCTTGTAGTCGATGACGACATCGGCGCCCAGGCGCTTCACGAGCTCGACATTGGCCGCGCTCGTCGTCGTGGCCACGGTGGCGCCGAGATGTTTGGCCAGTTGGATGGCCACGGTGCCGACGCCGCCGGAGCCGGCCTGGATGAAGACCTTCTGCCCCTTCTTCAGTCCGGCCTTCACGACCAGGGCCTGCCACGCCGTCAACGCCACCAGCGGGATGGAAGCGGCTTCTTCCATCGTCAGCCCCCGGGGCTTGAGCGCCAGCGAAGCTTCCTTGACGGGCACGAATTCAGCGAAGCTGCCGATCCGGAAATCATCCGGCCGCGCACAGACCTCATCGCCGACCTTGAACTGCCGCACGCGCGGGCCGATCTTGACGACCACCCCAGCCACATCGTGGCCGAGGATGAGCGGCAGGCGATACGGCAGGATGAGCTTGAACTCGCCGTCCCTGAGCTTGGAATCGAGCAGGTTCACGCCGGCGGCATGCACCTGGACCAGGACCTCGTCGTCGCGCAGCTCCGGAGTCGGCACCTCTGCCAGTTCCAGCGCGCGCTTCTTGCCGTATCGATGGAGAACGAATGCCTTCATGGTTGTTCTCTTGCCGCGAGGCGCATGTCCATGGTGTTTCCTTGCTATGCTGCGAACGTTAGGAGACTGATGGTCTCCAATGTAGCAGACCGACGGTCTCTTGTGCAAATCCCTTTTCGTGAAATCCCTGCCGGCGACGACCCCGATGAGTCCTCCCTCCCCGTACCTGCGCGCGCGCTCCCCCGAACAGAAGGAGGAGCGCCGCCGCCACCTGCTCGACACCGCGAAGGCGCTGCTGCTGGACATGCCGGACGTGCATGACCTGGGCATCAACGAACTGGCGCGGCGCGCCGGGATGACCAAGTCGAACGTCTACCGGTACTTCGAGAGCAGCGAAGCCGTCTTGCTGGATGTGCTGGTCGAGGAGTTCGTCGTGTGGCGTGCCGAGCTGCACAAGGCGCTGGGGCGGGACCGCAAGCGCGCAGGAACGGTCGAGCACGTCGCGCGGGCGTTCGCGGCCACCGTGGCGGCGCGCCCGCTGCTGTGCCGGCTCACCAGCATCTTCCCGTCGATCCTCGAGCACAACATCTCGGCCGGGCGCATGGTCGAGTTCAAGCGTGGCCTGCTGGCCGTGCGCCAGGAGACCGCGCTCGACTTTCACGCCTGCGTGCCGTCGATCGCGGCAGCGAGCTTCGAGCGTTGCATCCACCTGGCCCTGCCGCTGCTCATCGGGCTCTGGCCGCTCAGCCACCCGGCCCAGGTCGCGGCCGAAGTGATCGAGCTGCCCGAGCTGGCGGCCTTGCGCTACCGCTTCCAGCAGGATCTGGAAGAGGGCCTGCTGATGCTGCTGCGCAGCCTGCCGGGCGAGCAGCTGGCGGGCGGCGGGTCTCAGCGAGACTTGCGCGCTGCGTCCTGAGCGGCTCGCTCGATCACGGCAGCGACCGCCTTCGGCTGCGTCATGAAGACCGCGTGGCTGGCTTTCACCTCGGTCACGGTGGCATCGATCCGCTTGGCCATCTTGTGCAGCATCCGCACGTCGAAGGCCTTGTCGTCGGTCGCGATGACAGCCCAGCTCGGCCGGGTCCGCCACGCCGCCTGGGTGAGCTTGGTGCCGAACACCGACATGTTGATCGGCACCTGCGAGTCCCGCATGAACGCGACCTCCGCATCGGTGGCATCGCCAGCGAACCCGATCTTGAACTTGTCGCGGTTGACGAAGCCGTACCCGTCGGCCTGGACATCGATGACGAAGTCGGGGGCCGAGAACCCGGTGTACTGCTCGCTCGTCGTCTCACCGGCGTCGGGCGACAGCGCCGACACATAGACGAGGCCGACGACCTTGGGGTCGACACCGGCCTCGGTGATCACGGTGCCGCCCCAGGAGTGGCCGACGAGGATCGTCGGACCGTTCTGGAGTGCCAACGCGCGCTTGGTGGCGGCCACATCGTCGGCCAGCGAGGTCAGCGGATTCTGGACGATGGTGACCTGATAGCCGCGCTTGGTCAGTTCGTTGTAGACACCACGCCAGCCCGAGCCATCTGCGAAGGCGCCGTGCACCAGCACGACGTTCCTGACCTGGGGAGGCTGTGCGCTGGCGCCACCACCAACGCCGACGATGCTGGCGGTTGCCGCAGCTGCGACGATGAGCTTGCGAAATGTGATGTTCATGGAGAGGTTCCTTGACTGTCGAAGAGGGTTGGGTGGATTCGCGAATCGTTCCGAAATGGTAGAGAAGACGTCGGTTAACGTGGTTGCAAGTTGAGCCACCCGGTTGTGCCAAATGAACTTCATTTCCTCCAGATCGTCTTCATAAAATGTTGACGCCGGACGATTTGCGCAATAAATGTTCTCGGCTTCGAGTGCAGGTTCGAAAGGGCATTGCAAGGGGGGCGAAGACGCTTCGCCCGCTCTTGCTCAGATGCCGCAGGTCGCGCGGATCTCTTCGACGGCGCGCTCGCCGATCACGACGCAAGGCGCCATCGTGTTGCCGCTGGTGACGTGCGGCATGACGGATGCGTCAGCAATGCGCAGCCCCTGTACGCCATGGACTTTCAGGGAACCGTCGACCACCGACATCTCGTCGCGTCCCATCTTCGCCGTACAGGACTGGTGCCAGTACGTCACGGCCGCATTGCGTGCGTAGTTCTCCAGGTCCTTCCCGGCGAGCCTGCCGGGCAGGCTCTCGCGCTTGACGAGGCCCTTGAACGCGGACTGCGAGCCCAGCTCCTGCACCAACCGGATGTTCTCGAGGGCGCTTCGCAGATCGTCCGGGTCCGACAGCGTGTTGGGCTGGATGATCGGGTTGTCCATCGGGCCGGCGCCCGACAGCGTGATGCGGCCGCGGCTCTTCGGATGCGCGAGGCCCGCGAACATCGTCCAGCCATGCGCCGGCACGCCGAGCGGCGCGGTCTCCGCGCTCGGGACGGGAAATTCCACCTGGCAATGGAACATGTCTGGCAGGCGCAACGAACTGTCGCTCGACCAGTAGAGCGTCGCTTCCGAACCGCCGTGGCCGACCTGCTGGGGGTTCTCGTACTCGAAGATGACGGCGAACGAAACATGGTCCTGGTGGTTGGCACCCACGCCGGGCAAATGCTGGACGAGCGGAATGCCGTGACGGCGCAATTCGTCCTGCGGGCCGATTCCCGATTGCATCAGGACCTTGGGCGTGTTGACGGCGCCGAGCGACAGGATGACTTCGCGGTCGGCGGTGAAGCGTTCGGCGCGCCCACTGCGAACCACCTCGACGCCAACGACACGTCGGCCCTCGAACACCAGGCGGCTGACCAACGTGTGGGTCAGCACCGTCAGGTTGGCCTGGCCGCGGCAGGGGTGGACGTAGGCCCGATAGATGGAATTGCGCCGGCCGTCCTTGATGATGAGGTCGTTGATGGCAGCGCCACCGCGGCCTTCCATCATCACGCCGTTGGGGTTCTCGAAGGCAGGGATGCCGATCTGCCGCGCGGCATCGATCAGCGCGCTCGCCACCGGTTGTGGGTGGCGGGCGGGCGCGACGTGAACCGGGCCGCCCACGCCTCGACGCTTCGCATCGGGGGTGCCGCCGTAGTTTTCCACGCGCTGATAGATCTTCAGCACGGATTCATAGCCCCAGGCCGGATTCCCGCTGGCCTCGGCGAAGTCCTCCCAGTCGTTCATGTGGCCGCGCGCCCAGAGCATCACGTTGATGCTCGAGCCGCCGCCCAGGACACGCCCCATGTTCAGCGGGATCTGCCGGTTGTTGAGATGCGGGTTGGGCGCGCCGCTGAAGTTCCAGTCTCGCTCGGAGCCGAGGTTCAGCGGCCAGTTTCCAGGCTGCTGCACGTCGGGGACCTCGTCATCGCCCCCGGCCTCGATGAGCAGGACCCGCACCTCCGGGTTCTCGGCCAGGCGGCCGGCGACCACGGAGCCGGCCGTGCCGGCTCCGCACACGATGAAGTCGAAGTGGCTGTCAGGGAAGGAAACGGGTGTGGCTTGCGGTTGGGCGGGGCTCAAGGTCATGGTCATGTCCGGTGAAGAGGTGATTGCAAGTGCGACGCTGGCTGCGCGCGGCGCGGAGTGTGTTTCAAATCTATCAAATAATGCAAATTTGATAGAATTCCCGACATGCACCGTAGGTTGATCGCGGTCCTCGCCGCTGGSTTAAGCTCTGCGCCTTGCCTGTGACGCTGCCGTCCCCATCGATCCCGCGACCCCACCCCTCCATGGAAGACGACGTCCTCACCACGACGGAAGCGGCCAAGCTTCTGGGCATCTCGGTTCGCACCGCGCAGCTCTTGATCGAGGGGGGCGGGCTTCCGTCATGGAAGACGCCGGGCGGCCATCGCCGGGTTCATCGCTCCGACGTCGAAGCGCTGTTGCCGGGCAGCAGGCCTCAAGGGCGTGCGCACTCCGCGGTGGTGCTCGTGGTCACGAACGAAAGCCGCCGGCCACGGTTCGAGGCCGTGCTCGAGCGTGTCGGGCATGTGTCCCCTCAGTTCCAGATGAGCACCTGGTCCGCGGCAGCGGCCGTCGCAGGGCGCCTTCCTGCCGCCGTCGTCGTCGACCTGGAGGCCTGGGGAAGCCAGGGCCTCGGACTGCTGGAGACGCTGGCGAACGACGGCCGCTTCAAGGATGCGGAGCTCGTTGCCATCGCGCCCTCCGCGCGGCGCGGCGCATCGGCGCCGGCGGCACGCGTGCGCGAGATTCCGCTCGACCATCTGGAGGGCGTGTTGACGGAGCTTGCGCAGGACGAGGGTCAGGCCATCGACATCGCCAGCAACGGATTTCCGGTGGCTCCGAACGAGGCCAGCCGGCTGCAGGCCGTGCAACGCTCACGCCTTGTCGACACCCCTTCAGAAGCGCCATTCGACAGGGTGACGTGGCTCGCAGCGAATGACCTGAAGAGCCCCATCGCGCTGATGACGGTCCTGACCGCCGAGCGCCAGTGGTTCAAATCGCGGCAAGGATTGGACATGCCCGACACCCCGAGAAGTTGGGCCTTCTGCAACCACACCGTGCTGCAGCGCGATGTGATGGAGGTCAGGAACCTGGCGAAGCACGCGAGCTTCGCCGGCAATCCGGCGGTGGCAGGTGCCCCGCACTTCCTTTTCTATGCCGGTGCACCGGTCTACGACCCGGATGGATTCGCGCTGGGCTCCATCTGCGTCATCGACTACCGCCCGCGACAGTTGGACAAGACCCAGCGGAAGACCCTGCTGGAGCTCGCCGCGATCGCTTCCGACGCGGTGAAGCTGCGGGGGATCCAGGCGAAGCGCTAGTCGCGGGCGGCAACATCAGATCGGAATCTGCGTCGTCGACAACACCTGCTTGAGCCCGATGAACGAGCGCACCTGGCGCACGCCGGGCAGTTGCAGCAGTTGCTCCGCGTGCAGGCGGTTGAAGCTCTCGTTGTCACGGGTGCGCACGATCATGAAGTAGTCGAACTCGCCGGTGATGACATGACACTCCATGCATCCGGAGACCTTGGCGACCGCCTTCTCGAACTTCGCGAACGAGTCGGGCGTCGACCGGTCGAGCACCACGCCGATCATCACGATCATCCCCGCATCGAGCGCCCGCGGGCTCAGCAGCGCGACGATGCCGGTGATCAAGCCCAGCTTCTTCAACCGGTCGACGCGACGCAGGCAGGCGGGCGCACTCAGGTTCACCATGCGAGCCAGCGCGACGTTCGACACCGACGCATCGCGCTGCAGTGCCCGAAGAATCAACTTGTCGGTACGGTCGAGATCAGCGGCCGGCACCGGCGCCTGAACCGGGGTGGAAGCGCCCTTGGGCGAGCGAATCTTTGTTGCGTTCATTTCTCTTCTGGCGCAAGTTAATCAGATATAGGCGATCCGGAGAATACCAATGGTGCTTGGAGTCGACTTCATTTGCAACCCTGTGAACAGCCGTTGTTCCTACCATGTCGACACGTCGAACTTCACGGGACCTGCCATGAACCTGAATCGCTTCCCACGCCACGCGCTGACCTTCGGTCCTTCGCCCATTCACCCGCTGAAGCGACTGAGTGCGCATCTCGGTGGAAAGGTCGAACTGTTCGCCAAGCGAGAGGACTGCAACAGCGGCCTGGCGTTCGGCGGCAACAAGACCCGCAAGCTCGAGTACCTGATCCCCGAAGCGCTCGCGGAAGGCTGCGACACGCTGGTCTCGATCGGCGGCATCCAGTCGAACCAGACGCGCCAGGTCGCCGCGGTGGCGGCCCATCTGGGGATGAAGTGCGTGCTGGTGCAGGAAAACTGGGTCAACTACGCCGATGCTGTCTACGACCGCGTCGGCAACATCGAGATGTCGCGCATCCTCGGTGCCGACGTGCGGCTCGACGCCGCCGGGTTCGACATCGGCATTCGCCCGAGTTGGGAGCAGGCGTTGGACGATGTGAGGCGGGCCGGCGGCAAGCCCTTCCCGATCCCGGCCGGGTGCTCGGAACATCGGCTGGGCGGGCTGGGATTCGTCGGGTTCGCGGAGGAAGTGCGCGCCCAGGAATCAGCGCTCGGATTCAGGTTCGACTACATCGTCGTCTGCTCGGTCACGGGCAGCACGCAAGCCGGGATGGTGGTCGGCTTTGCCGCCGACGGCCGTGCCGATCGTGTCATCGGCATCGATGCGTCGGCCAAGCCGGCGCAGACCCGCGCGCAGATCCTGCGCATCGCGCAGCACACGGCCGAGCTGGTCTCGCTGGGCCGGGCCGTCACCGACCAGGACGTGGTGCTGGACACGCGCTTCGGCGGGCCCGAGTACGGGTTGCCGAGCGAGGGCACGCTGGAAGCGATCCGCCTTTGTGCGCGCCAGGAAGGCATGCTCACCGACCCCGTCTACGAGGGCAAGTCGATGCACGCGATGATCGAGATGGTGCGCCAGGGCGAGTTCCCTGCAGGATCGAGAGTCCTGTACGCGCACCTGGGCGGCGTGCCGGCGCTCAATGCCTACAGCTTCCTGTTTCGCAACGGCTGAAGGGCACGGCGCAAGAAAAAACGCCCTGCGCATCCATGCTACTGAACCTCCCTGTCTGTACCGCGCAGTCCCCCAAAAATCCCCCGGGCACTTCAACGAACTGGCGGGGAACCCTCAGGATCATCGGCGTGGAGCCACTGATCGCGGCGATGCGTAAGGCGTGAGCCCTCAACCTCGAATTCATCGCGAAGCGCGTGCTGCGCGTTCACCGGCAGGCCTATCCCGTGCGGCTCTCCGCGCGTTTGAACACAGCCTCGACCCAAAGCGGAAATTGGCTCAGGTTGAGCAAGGCTCCGGAAAGTGGCCGCTCAACGAGACTGTGCCGAAACCCCGTCGCAAGATCGCGAGCGGCACCAGGCATTGATGGTTGATGGATATCTGCGGCGAAGGCCCCCGGTGCACGCCTCGCCCACTATGTGCGATGCGCCAGCTTCTCGATGTTGGCAGCCGGCGCAGTCCGACGCCGCGGCCTCGTAGCGCTCGAACCGATGGTCGCGCTGACCATAGATGTGGCCGTTGCCGGTGAGCGTCTTGCCGGCCGGACACGTCGCCGTCCTGTGTCGGCGGTGATCAGCGTGTGCGGCTCGATGACGGGCGCCGCCTTGTCGATCATCGGCAGCAGCATGGCTTGCTCAGAGCCCGAGCCAGTGACCTCGACAGCCACGATGATCTGGTGCTTGCTGTCGACCGCGGCCTGCGCCGCATAGCCCTGGATCACCCCCTTGCTCGTGGCCATCTTGGCGCTGTCGGGGTCGAGCCGATCGGCCCGATGGGCCAGCTCGGCGTGCGTGCCGCTGCGCTCCTTGCTGCGGGCATCGAGTCTGGTCAGGTCCAACTCATGGTCGACCAGGTGATCCAGCGCGAACTCGAACGTTCCGGGCTGGATCTGCTCGCTGAGCATCACCGGGATGAACATCCCACCTCGTTCGACTGGCTTGTAGCGTGCCATCCTGTGCCCCCGTTGAAGCGATGGCATCGCAATCCAATTGCCGCGCCTGATTCAGGGGCGCGGAGGTTATTGCACAGTCTCAACGTTTGACGTGAGAGGCGTTGACCGGCTTGCCGGGCAGCGTCCTCTCGATGGAAGGGAAGGCGTCATTCGCCTGGAGGCTGTTGTCGAAGCATTGAAGAAAGCCGTCCCATCGTTCGTCGTGTAGTTCGTGCTCCACGAAATTCCCATTCGTGTACTCACCGATGGTGCGACGCCAGAACGCCTGAGCAAGGAAGTTGAGGGGCATTTGTCCGACCTCCCACTTGCCACGAAACTGATCGAAGATGAACCGGGCCCCCTTGGTTCCAACCCCGGTTCGCCTGTACCTTTTCATTACGAAGAACTGCCCCATCCAGAAGTCGTTCTCGGGGAGGCTCACATCCGGATCCACCAGCCCGAAGCCGGCGTAGTTTCCGTCAACCAGGAAGAAGTAGGCGCGCAGCCGTGGATTGCGAAGGTAGCGATCGACGGCGAAGCCATACTCGCCATGCATGTTCAGGGTCTGAGGCCAGACCTCGGACAAGTCGTACTGATACAACTCGAGCATTCGAGAGAGTACAGCCTTGTCTTGCCACTCAGCGACGCGAAAAGTGATGTCAGGCATATATGGAGCGTGGGAAGACCACGGTTTGCCCGCGGTGCCTAACGTGTTGCAGGGCAACACGCGGTGCGACATATCACGGCAAACCGTGCAGCAACCGGTCGGGCAGGACCTGCGGCAAGTATCTGCTGCATCTTCAATTTCCCTCATTGACTGTTTATTTGCACAGCACCAAATTCCCCGTCAAAAGCCGCATCAGTTACAAGCGCCGGGCAGGTCTTGCGGCGTCCCCCGGGGAGGCATCGCCAAGCAGTCTTCCGTCTCCCGCTCTTCGCAACCGTGCACTCCTCTTTGCCCCGGCTCCGTCAAAGACCTGCCGCCGTTGAAGGCCACCCGGCTGCTGGACCGGGTCCGCGAACGCATCAAAGTCGGCTGGACTGCCATCTATCAGCGTGCTCTGAAGCGGACACTGGCGAGCTTCTCAATCTGGCCAGCTGCTGGCATTCGACCACGAGGCGCGAATGTCAGCAATGGCTTGACCTGCAGCCAACAGATCGTCGAAGGCTGGTGGAGCCCTTCATAATCAAAACCTGACCCCCGCTTGTTCGAGATGCCGACTTTCATCATGGATAAATTCTTGCTGCAGCAACAGGTGCTGGAACGGCTCGCCGAAGACCTGCTGCAAGCCGAACAGGCAATGCGGGCGGCCCATGAAACGGCGACTCACGAAGAAAACATCGCCGAGAACAAATACGACACATTGGGACTCGAAGCCGCCTACCTGGCCACCGGCCAAGCTCGTCGCGCCGAAGCCATCCGCCAGGCGATGGCCAATTGGCGCCAATTCCGCCCGCTCCCCTACGACGCCAGCAAAGGTATACAGCTCGGCGCGCTGGTCTGCCTGGTCGATTCCGACGACAAGCGGCAACAGCTCTTTCTCGGCCCAGATGGAGGCAGCATGAAGTTGGTCAGCGGCGGTCAGCTCGTTCAGGTCATCAGCAGCGAGGCCCCGCTGGGCAGGGCCATGCTGGGCAAATGCGAGGGTGATGAGGTGTCGATACAGGTCGCTCCAATCCGACAGCAGTTTGAGGTGCTGCGGGTTCATTGAGCTGCGAGCAAGTTCGCGCCGAATTGATCAGAAATTACTCGCCCCGACCCCTTTAGGACGCTCTGCACAACTCCTGGCCAGCTATGCAGAGTTCGTTCGCGCTCTCGGCCTCGCGCACATCAATTCACTTCGGTGGCACTGACCGCGAGGCAGGTCAGGGTTGGCATTTGCCCGACGCTCTGCCGAGTTCAGCGCCGCACAGCAGTTGTTGAAGGCGAGCTGCTCGGGAGCAGTCGTTCGTCAACGGGTGAACTCGACCCTGAGCTGCCCTTCGAGGTGTCGAGGTGCGCGGCTGCGAACCGGACATTCGCCGAGGGCGGCCGTGGATGCCCGTATCCGACCCGTTGCGGTCCTTCGGGTTGCCAGTCTCGCCGCCGAAAGGCAGTCGTTCAACATGAGCGGCGACCGCAGGCGTGCGACGCATGCCGGAGGACGTCTGCTTGATGAAGGCGCTAGATGTCACTCTCGACCTCCCCCTTCGCCGCAGGAACGACAAGCCGGGCGAAGAGATGCGACTTCACGATGAAGAACACTGCAAGCCCCGCCTCAAAAGCGGCGACCGCAACGTCGAGCTTCGCTTCTGCGGCGAGCGCAGAGAACGAAGAGCTACCGTCATTGAGCATGAGCGACCGAAAGATGAGCCAAACGAGCGAGGGGGACGCCTTTGCCAGCAGCCACAAGCCGACCAGGCTGCAACCAACACGTGCCAATTCATGGGCACGAAACGACAGCCGGTTTTCGTGCTGAGTGCGCGGCAACAGCTTGTGGGCAACGACCATGGGGAAGAACCACAGAATCAGTGCACCCGCTACGTAGAGACCACCAATGGCATAGGCGACCGCGATATTGGCGTCGTTGCCCAGCGGTGGCGCCGAGGCCAGCGCCTTTGGAATGGAAACGAAGTAGGCGACKCTGGTAAGAGCCAGCCAGGTTGCAAAGAGCCGCACTGCGATGCCAACGAGTTGTTGTGGTGTCATGTGATCTCTCCCTCGCCGGAGGAGTACGCGTCATTCTGCGGTTCAGCACGAAACATTACATCAAATCTCAGAACGTACTTCAGACCGTGCCTGACCTCTGCGCCTTCGTGGACGAGCCCGTGCTGGAAGATCAGCGCCGTGCCGGCCGCCCCTACAACCTTTGCTGCTTCAAAGCGAGTGGCGCCCCCCTCATACCCTTCGTTCAGGCAAATCATGAAGGTGAGCAGGCTGATCTCTCCAGTGCTTCTGCGAAACGGTATGTCTGCATGCCAAGTGAATCGCTGACCTGGAACGTACCGATAGAGGCGAAATCGCTCGTTCAGGCCGACAGGCTGCCTGCCCCCGATCAATTTAGGAAGGTGAGGTGAAGCACGCTGCCAGAGCTTCTCAGCGAGCAAGTAGTCATCCCATATCTGCCGATCGTTGTTGCGCGTTTCTTCTTGAATTCTCACGCCTGTAGCAGAAACGATGGGAGCCGACTCGAACGCGGAACTCTCCGCCCAAGCGATGAACTCGGCGCATTCGATCGAGGTGAGGAATCGGCTTACCGTGAAGATTCCAGGGGAGATGTCTGTGCGTTGCATGGTGTCGAACGTTTGGCAGGAGCGCGACTGCTCGAAGCTGCCTACCCTGGCCGAGAGGTCGTAGCCTACTCGAAAGCCGCCGCTGACGATCGGCGTCTAGTGGCCGAGATCAAGATGAAGCAAAGAGAAGCCGACGACCGTCGTCGGCCACCTCTGGCCGAGCGACTACCTGCAGGAACTTCTCAAAGCAGGGCACGAGCCACCAACCCGCGTCATGGTCAAACGGAGCAGGCTCCCCCGATGCGTTGTAGATGACTTTCGCCGTGTTCTCTGCCACGTACAGCATGCTCTTCAAGAGCGGACCGACGGATACATCTGCTTGCTCGCCAGCTAGCGTGATTGCGCGAACGTCAGAGAACGCGGCGTGAGCGAATCGCCAATCGGATGGAGCGTCTGCCAGTGCAGCGACACGCGCGATCGACGGTACTGAGGGGCCGTATCGCATGCAGAACTTCAGCAGTCCTGTCGCCCATCTCACCTGCTCCTCTGGCGACAGCTCTTCGCAGAGCACTCGCCCACAGTCAAGGAAGCGCCCCTGCGACCAGGCTACCTCACCAGAAATGAACGATTGGCTCCGCGGCATGGGGACTACTATCGCACGGCCTCGAAGCAGACTCTCGTGAGCGTCGGCATCTGGCCGAATGTGGGCGGTCCTCAGGCCACCTGTGGATCGCTGAACGCAGCCAGCACTACGAAACTCGCTACCGCCAACAGCGCCAGAAAGAATAGATGCCAACCGAGGCGTAAGTAGGCGCAGTAACGCGAGTAGCGCTCGTCTTTCGCAGCCAGGTACCGCCTCTCGTCCAGAAAACTGAGGATGCCCCCGCGGACGCTTGTTCGCTGCAACCAGAGCCACGCCTCCGGCTCTCCCTCTGCCGCCCAGACGGCAGGAAACCGTTGCTTCAACTCCCTGGCCGCCAATGCAGTCGAGATGACCAGCATGGCGATCAGCGCAAAAAGCAGGACCACGGCAATGGTGGCAATCAGTCGCATCAGAGGACTCTCCATCGTTGGGGCGATAGCCTATCCGAAAGCTTCTGCTGGCGGTCGGTGGCTCAGTCCCTGAAGTGAGAGTGACAGTACGCCTCGCCTGTCGCGGGTTGGGATGACGCGTACGGTGCTCGGTCGGAGACAGCACTGCGAGGCCGGCTAAGGTGGGAAGCGCTTGCCTGAAACCGGTCATGGGCGAACTGCTGCTTGTGGCCGACTGTTGCCGATCGGCCGAGGTGCCTGTTCGCCTGTAGGCGACCCGTTGCGGTCGTTCAAGCCCTTCGATTCAACTCGGCGAAGCCGCGGTTGAGCAGCTCATCCGCCTTTCAAAGCGAAGGACTCACGAGTTGCCGCGACGCTTGCTCGCAGATCACGCAGCATCGGAAGGACTGCCACGAAGTTGCGAACCAGATCGCGTTCGCTCATCACCGGCAGAGGAAACCTGATCTGATAAACACCCCATCTGGTCGCAGACGCGCTGGATATCTCGCGGACCTCCGGCCCTGAGGACTCCCATGCGATGCCAGCCTGCCAGCCGTCAGGATCGACGACGAAGAGGTCGCCATTGACCTTGGGCCACGGGCCAGGCCATGGGACGCCAACATAGCCAAGCGCCCAGCCGTCAAGCAGCGAGCCTTCGATCAGCTTGGCTGCGTCGTATGCATCTTCAATGTGTCGAGTGGACAACATATGCCTGCGGCGACTAGCCGAATCCTCGAAGTCCCTCGCTGAACCGAAGGTAGGGAATCTTGGCATTGCACAGCAGGTCCTTGAGATCGGGGCTCGCGAAAACATGCGAGTCATTCATCACCAGCAGACGTGACCCATCCATCGAAAGATCTCGCATCTGATCGGGCGTGAAGAACTGGCCAATGCGAACTCGCGCGAGAGTGTGATTCTCTTGTCCGCTGACCGGATCAAAGACAACCGCCGGCTCGAACGCGACTCGATCCAAGTCGAAACTTCGCAGGAGTTCAGCTAGCCCTCGCTCGACCAAGAGGCAGCGATGCAGTTGATACCAAGGCGCAAGCACACCTCGCTCGAGTTGCTGGAAGCGCCCATCGGCACGCTCATACAGACGCGCGCCGTCCAATTCGCACCACACGTGAAAAGGTAGAGCCATCGACGATGTTTCGAAGAGAAGCGGCGAAGTCGACATTCTGCAGGGAAGACCTGAAAGCAGTCATCGGCGACCGACGGCATGTGGCCGACATGCGACTTCCGCCGAGTGGCGCGAAGGTTGGTCGCGCCCGTCCACTGTAGAGTGCGCCGTACGAACTGTATACAGAGTCAACAAATGATCGAACTCGAACTATTGGAAGAGATGTTTTCGAGCATCGCGAGCGGCGCGAGATGGGACATGTCGAAGCCCATGCTGTGGGGATACTTCTTCACTGATGCTTCTGAGGAAAAGCTCACCTCAATCGTTCCCGCCCTCGAACGCGACGGATGCAGGTTCGTCGACTTGTACGTTCCGGACTTGGACGAAGGCGAGCAGCCCTACTACTTCTTGCACGTGGAGAAGGAGGAGGTTCACACGCCCGCGAGCCTGTTTGAGAGGAACGGTCAGTTCTACGCCCTGGCTGAACGCTACGGCCTTGGCAGCTACGACGGAATGGACGTTGGGCCCATCCTCGCACCATAGCGTCCCCGCCCATTGGCAAACCCGTAAGCGGACACTGGCGACCGACCGGTTGTGGCCGGTCAGCGACGCTCGTCGCGTGACGCCGATGCGATCGGATCACCGGTGTCGTGGCAGGTCAAAGAGTTCGAGAGCCCACGGCACAAGCAGCGTCGCACCCGTTCGAATTGACTCCTCGGTCGGGTCGCTCAGGCACAGGACTGCATCCTCGTACCGTACGCGCAAACACACAGCAAAGACCTCCCCCGTTTGGCTCCTATAGGCCCACCAGTCCTCTTCGCCACCAAAGGTGCAGAGACTGTCAGTCTCCACGTAGAACGGGTCGCCGAGGTGAGTGCGAAGAGCACTTCGCGAAACACCTCGTGCCCACCCAACTTCCCACAACTGAGTGCCTGGTTCTCCTGGTGCGATCGGTATGAGTGAAGCGAGCATTGCAGGGAGCATGTGCGGTTGCCGACGACTGCAGGCTACCCTAAAGC
>NZ_JBFUGW010000002.1:0-91832 GCF_056402735.1 Rhizobacter sp. P3_C12 | reverse complement strand
GCTGCGCACGCTGATCGGCCTGGGCGGCCCCGCGCTCGGGCTGCACGTGCTCGCCAGCACCGGCCGCGTCGCCGCAGGCTTTGCGCTCGGCAGCTGGCTCGCGCTCGTGGCCGGCTCGGCGGTCGGGCTGTCGCAGCGCGTCTCGGCCTGGCTCGATCCTTCCGTGCAGGGCCTGCGCGCGATCCCGTCGCTCGCGTGGGTGCCGCTGCTGCTGCTGTGGCTGGGCATAGCCGAGACGCCGAAGATCGTGCTGATCGCGATCGGCGCGTTCTTCCCGGTCTACCTGGGCGTGGCCTCGGGCTTCCGCGGCGTCGACCGCAAGCTGGTCGAGGTCGGTCGGCTGTTCGGCTTCTCGCGCTGGGCGCTGGTGCGGCGCGTGCTGCTGCCGGCCGCGTTGCCGTCGGTGCTGACCGGGCTGCGCAACGGCCTCGGCCTCGCGTGGATGTTCATGGTGGCCGCCGAGCTGATCGCCGCGAGCAGTGGCCTCGGCTACCTGCTGACCGACGGCCGCGAGACCGGCCGCGCCGACATCGTGCTCGCCGCGATCGCACTGCTGGCGCTGCTCGGCAAGCTGAGCGATGGCGCGATGCGCGCGCTGGAGCGCCGGCTGCTGGTGTGGCGCGATGCGTTCGAGCCGGGCGCCTAAATTCTTTTCCTCCTGACTGAATGACCATGAGCTTCCATCGCCGTACCCTGTTGTTGTCCTTCCTCCTCGTGGCCGGGGCCGGCCCCGCCGCCGCGCAGGAGACGATCAAGATCGCCGTCACCGCCGGCCCGCATGCGCAGATCGCCGAGGTGGCGAAGAAGGTCGCCGAGCGCGACGGCCTGAAGCTGCAGATCGTCGAGTTCAACGACTACATCCAGCCCAATGCCGCGCTCGATGCCGGCGACGTGCAGGCCAACAGCTACCAGCACCTGCCGTTCCTGCAGTCGCAGATCCAGGCGCGCGGCTACAGGATCAGTGCGGTCGGCTACACGGTGACCTTCCCGATGGGCTTCTACTCGAAGCGCTACAAGTCGCTGGCCGACCTGCCGGCCGGCGCGAAGGTCGGCATCCAGAACGATCCGTCGAACAGCGGGCGCGCGCTCGCGCTGCTGCAGAAGTACGGCGTGATCAAGCTGAAGCCGAGCGCCGGCATCAGCGCGACGGTGCAGGACGTGGTCGAGAACCCGAAGAAGATCCAGATCGTGCAGGTCGAGGCGGCGCAGCTGCCGCGCTCGCTCGACGACCTGGACGCGAGCGCCATCAACACCAACTACGCGGTGCAGGCGAAGCTGGTGCCCACGCGCGACGCGATCGCGATCGAGGACCCGAAGAACCCGTACGCCAACCTGCTGGCGGTGCGCACCGAGGACAAGGACAAGCCCTGGGTCGCGAAGCTGGTGAAGGCCTTCCAGTCGCCGGAGGTGAAGCAGCTGGTCGAGTCGACTTTCAGCGGGTCGATGGTGCCGGCCTTCTGAGGGTGGGGTCGGGGGGGCTGACTTCGGGCCCGCACAGTGATACTGTGCGGGCGCGTCCGTTGGAGGCCCGCCATGCCAGATACCACCGACACGATAGCCCTCGCTCCCTACGATGCCCGCTGGCCTGCGCTGTTCAAGGCGGAGCAGCAGGCGATCCGCGCCGCGCTCGGGCCGGACATCGAGGTCTGCATCGTGCACATCGGCAGCACCGCGGTGCCGGACCTGCCGGCCAAGCCGATCATCGACATCCTGCTGATCGCCCCGGTGGCGGCGCAGTGGTCGTCGTTCATCGCGCCGCTCGAGGGCCTGGACTACGTGTTCTGGCCCGACAACCCGCGGCGCGACCGCATGTTCTTCGTGAAGGGCATGCCGCCGTACGGCACCGGCCGCACCCACCACGTGCACGTGCGCATGCCGGCCGATGCGCAGGCCGAGTTGCGGTTCCGCGACCAGCTGCGCGCCCACCCCGAGCTGGCCGCCCAGTACCTGGACGTGAAGCGGGCGCTGGCCGCGCGCTACCGCGACGACCGCGAGGCCTACACCGAGGGCAAGTCGCGTTTCATCCGCGAGCTGCTCGCTGCTGCCTGCGTCGACGGCGCATGAAATGGCTGCGCGGGGTGCACGCCGGGCGTGAAGTCTTCGGGCAGCTGGACGGCGATGAGATCGTCGTCCATGCCGGCGACCTGTTCGCCTCCCCTTCTCCCACCGGCGAGCGCATCCCCGTGGCCGGTCTCGAGTGGCTGACGCCGTGCCGGCCGTCGAAGATGATCGCGCTGTGGAACAACTTCGCCGCGGCGGCCGAGAAGAACGGCTGGTCGCGGCCGGCCGAGCCGCTGTACTTTTTGAAGGCAGCGAGCAGCTTCGCGGCGCACGGCCAAACGATTGCGGTGCCGAGCCCGGACATCGGCCGCGTGGCCTACGAGGGCGAACTGGCGATCGTGATCGGACGCCGCGCGAAGGCGGTGCCGCTCGACCTGGCCGTGTCGCACATCTTCGGCTACAGCTGCGCCAACGACGTGACCGCGATGGAGCTGATCGCGCGCGACCCGAGCTTTGCGCAGTGGGCGCGCGCGAAGAGCTTCGACGGATTCGGCATCTTCGGCCCGGTGATCGAGACCGAGTTCGACCCGGCTGCGGGGACACTGCGCACGACGGTGGGCGGCCGCGAGCGCCAGAACTACGCGCTGAACGACATGTTCTTCACGCCGGCCGAGCTGGTGTCGCGCCTGTCGCACGACATGACGCTGGAGCCGGGCGACGTGATCCTGTGCGGCACCTCGCTCGGCGTGCTGCCGATGAAGCCCGGCACGGCCGTCGAGGTCACGATTGACGGCATCGGCACGCTGGCAAACGTTTACGGGGCCAGCTGAGCCGAAGGAAGCGCCTTCTTCATGAAGAAGCGCGCATGGCCCGGCGGATAGCCGTCGATCTGGCCGAAGCAGGCGTAGCCGAGCTTCTCGTAGAAGCCGCGCGCCTGGAACTCGAAGGTGTCGAGCCAGGCGCCGACGCAACCGCGCTCGAGGGCCTCGGCTTCGGCACGCTGCATGATCTGCGTGCCCAGGCCCTGGCCGCGCGCATCGGCCGGTACCACCAGCAGCTGGATGAACAACCACTGGAAGCCGGTGTAGCCCCAGGCGCCGCCGGCGACGTTGCCCTGGTCGTCGTGCACCAGCACCGCGAGCGGCCGGTTGCCGCTGGGACCGGCCTGCGACAGGTTGTACTCGACGAGCGGCGCGAGGATGGCCTGGCGCAGCGCTTCGTCGGTGGACTCGGTGAGGGTCAGCGTGTAGGGCATCGGCATCGGGTGTTCAGAGCATCTTGCGGTAGATCAGGAACCCGGTGTTCGTCGCGACCCCGTCGTACAGCTTCCTCGCGGTCTCGTTGGTCTCCTGCGTCATCCAGTAGACACGGTTGGCGCCGCCCGCCGCCGCGCGCTCGTAGACGCCCTCGATCAGCGCGCGGCCGACGCCGCGCCCGCGTGCAGCCGCCGCCGTGAACAGGTCCTGCAGGTAGCAACTCGGCCCGAGCAGCGTGGTGCTGCGGTGGAACAGGTAGTGCGTCAGGCCGAGCAGCTCGCTGCCGCGCGCAGCCACCAGCGCATGCACCGGTTCGTAGGCATCGAAGAAGCGCGACCAGGTGGTCTGCGTGATCTCGTCGGGCAACGCGGTCGGGCCCTCGCGGCCGTAGAAGGCGTTGTAGCCGTCCCAGAGCGGCTTCCAGGCGGCGAAGTCGTCGCGTGCGACGGGGCGGATCGTGAAGTCGGGTTTCATGGCGGCAGGGTCCGGGTCAGTCGGTGGGTCAGTCGGTGGACATGGCGCGGTGCTTGCGCACCAGCCGCACGAGGGTGTTCCAGGCGCGCGTCGTCAGCGGCGAGCCCAGGCGCTTTTCGAGGAAGGCGTTCGGGCTGCCGGGCGAGGCGCCGAACTTGCGGCTCAGGCTCAGCACCTCGCCGGGCGTGACTGCGATCAGCTCGACATCGCCGCGCGTGGAAGCGAGCGGCAGCGTGGGTGGCACCACGTCGGGCGAATGCAGGAAGGAGACGCAGAACTCGTAGACGCTCGCGCGGTCGATGCCGGCGAACGGGTCGCTCTCGACCAGCGCGGCGAGGTAGTCGACGGTGCGCACGAAGGCCGGCTCCTTCAGGCCGCACCGCGCCTTGAGCAACGCATACGCCCGATCGAACACCTGCCTGGCTTCATCGATCGACGAAGCCGCATAGACCAGCGTGCCATTGGTCAACAGCGAGGCAGCGGATTCGGCCCCCGCGTCCAGGAAAGCGGCTTCCAGCTGCAGCTTCGTCGGGCAGTTCGTCCGCCCGAGGTTCATGTTGCGGAAGAAGACGGCGAAGTCCATGGCGAGGCGTCGCCCATCGTGGCTCAGGGAGCCAGATCCCAATGGAGTTGGCCGTGCAGCACGGCACCCGAAAAGCAAGTCGTTTCGAAGCGGGCGTCAAAAGCGGTCAGGATGTCGCTGTCGTCGTACGACACTCTGTCGACGACGAACCATCCGGGCACATTGCTTCCGCAGCCGATGCCGGGGGCCGACCAAGTCACCGCACCACGTGTCGGCGTCGCTGGCGACAGGGCCTGTGGGTAGTAGCCCGCTGCAAAGTGGCTCTGGAACTGCATGGCGCTGAAGGTTGCGGCACTGCCGGTCGGGCCGTCGATCTGCACCGCGATCACCCCTGATTCATGTCCTGCATCCGCGATCTTGAATGTCGTGCTTTGCGGTGTGTACGTCACCGCTCCCCCGGGGACGGCATTGGTCGGTCCTTCGACGTACAGAAAGCTGCCGCTTGACGGGGTTCTGCCCTCGGCGGGACGCCAAAGATCGGCGGGTGCGCCGACAGGACCGGGCGGCCGCACAGTGTCCTCGATGGACCAGTGGATCTTGCCTCGCAAGGCGGCCTGCTGAGAGCCGCAATGCTGCTCGAATCGCAGATCCAGTGCCGTCAGTCGACCGCTTGGGTCCCAATCGATACGGTCCACCATGTACCAGTCGTTGAAGGCCGGGCACCGGAGCGAGTTCCCGAAGTTATTGAAGGAAAACGCACCGTTGAGAAGCTCGTTGTTGTCGTAGTAGAGGACGAGGTTCTTGTAGTAGCCCGGTTGAATCCTGCCGAGGCCGATCATCGGTCGAAAATTGGCGTCCCAGATGTCGGTCCCGTTGTAGATGCGGATCTTCACGGCATCGTCGGGCCTCTGGGTCTGAATGCGGAAGATGCTGTCGAGCGAGGTGAAAGTCAGCGACTTCCCTTGCAAGACGCTTTCGCCCGCTTGGCTCTCCACGTAGATGTAGTTGCCTTGCGCCGGCACGCTGGTTGCGGCGGCATCCCACAGGCCAGTTGGTGGCGTGGTAGCGGGGCCCGGTGGCAACGTCTTGTCGGCAAACACCCAATTGATACGGGCATGCAATCCGCCGGTGGCCCCTGCGCATTGCTGATCGACCTGAAGGCCCAATTCCGTGATGGTCGACGTGCCAGGCACCTTCACGACGCGCGTCACCACCGCAGTGGCCGGGGTGCCGAGACAAAGAAGGTAGTCCGTGGGGGTGTCATGCAAGACCGTTCCGCTCAGGCGCATTCCCTCGGTGGGCTGAGCCAGGACGTCGGGCAATGCGAAGCTGCCTCGCCATTCGCCGTTGTCATGGACGACCTTGAACGACAAGGTGCCAAAGCTGTTGTAGACAGTGATCAAGGCGTTGTGCAGCGTGTAGCTGAACGATTTGCCATCGCCGATAGGATCCCCGGCCTCGCTGCGGATCTCGGCCGTTGTGCGCGATGTGGAGGCGTCTGTCGACTCCGATCCGCCTCCGCCGCCCCCACCGCAGGCTGCCAATGCCGCGACGCACAACGCCAACGCGGCGCGGCGAATTCCTCCATCCCTCATGCTCGGCTCACTTCTTGTCTTGAAGCGACACACGATAGCAGCTCAACCGCAAGGAGGATTGCTGCTGACAGCGTCGTCGAGGCGCGCCTGTCAGCGCGGACCGTCCGCCTTGCGGTCGACGTCGACCTCGTCCCAGTAGCCCATCACCGACGAGCGCCGGTAGCCCTCGCCCATCAGCCTGACGGCGACGCGGCCGGTCTCGGTGTGCACCGCCACGTCATGCGGGTTCGAGGTGCCCAGCACCAGGTAGCGACACGGCGCCTCGGTGTGGTTGAAGATCGCGTGGCCCGCCTTCTGGCCGGCCGGAAAGCACACGTAATCGCCGGCCGTCATCACATAGGTCTTGTCACCCAGCGTCAGCGTGAGGCTGCCCTCGATCAGGTAGAGGTGCTCTTCCTCGAGCAGGTGGTAGTGCGCCTGGTTGGCCTGGCGGCCCGGCGGCAGCTCCTCCATGGAGACGCTCACCTGCGTGCCGCCGCCGAACGAGCTGAGGTGCCGGTAGCGCATGCCGAAGCGCTCGCCGCGCAGGAACTCCTCGACCGGCACGCGGCTGATCGGGAACGGCTCGAAGATGCCGTCGGCGTTGACCGAGGTGGGCTTGTCAGCCGCCGGGGAACTCATCGCCCGACGCCTACTTGACCCGGTCGCCGTAGCTCACCGCGGTGACCTTGCCGGCTTCCAGCCGCAGCGTCGTGATGAACTGCCCGTAGCCGGGGTTGTAGGTCCACTCGTCGATCTTCTCGCACGGCAGCACGACGGCGGTGCCGGGCGCGCTGGCAGCGACCGACTGCGGGTCGACCGGTTTGCAGAACGAATCGCGGCTGACCGGCTCGCCGCATTTCTGCAGCACACCGGAACGCGGCTCGCCGATGCCGATGATGGCGGAACTGCAGCGCAGCGATTGGGCGGAAGCTGGCGTCGCAGTGGCCGCCAACAAGAATATCGAAGCCAAGGCGACAGGAATAAGGTGCTTGTCCATGGGGCTCCACAGGTCAGTCGGGTGTCGAGAGATTATGTCGTGGCCCAGAGGACTTGATCGAGGTCTTGGCCAACTCTCGAAGACGGCGGCGTACCGCATCAGCTTCTCTTCGTTGCTTCTTGCCTTCACCGGCTTCTCATGGCACTGATTTCCTGAAGTATTCGGGACTTGTTCCAGAGTTCTCCCCCGTAATAAAGAATGCCGTCTTCTGCGAGACGCAGATCATCGATGGCTCTCTCGAACTCGCCAAGCTTGAAGTACGCAAAGGCACGGGCAAAGCTTGCTGTTGACAACTCCCATGAGTCACCGCAGGAATTCATGAGATCAATCGCCGTTGTCAGCTTGTCGATTGCTTGCTGGGAGCGACCGAGTTGAATCAGGACCTCACCCAATTCACAGTAGCAGCTGTGATCCGGAGCGGGCGACTGTTGAATGGCTTGCAAGAGAGATTCCTCTGCACCATTGAAGTCTGAGTCATGCACTTGAAGCATCGCTTTGGTTCGATATGCCAAGGCGCTCTCAGGGTGGTCTGCCAAGACGTCCGCCACAATTGCCTTGGCTTCTTCTGCACGACCATTTCCAAGCATCAACATGGCACGTCGAAGCTTCTTCTCGGTGGAATCCACCAGGGGCTCGGTGCTCAAAAGTATTTCCTTTTCTTCGGAGAAGGAAAGTTGCCAGGGTCAAGCGGATTATTCCCTCCGCATCGTTCCGGTATGCGTCCGAGAATACACGCTTCCAAGCTTCGTCCAGTCACAAGAGGGTCGTACTTGGGATCCCTTCTCGCGGCAACACACCATGCTCGGGCTTCAGTGATAAGTCTGGGGCAGTCATCATCTGGCGGGCAATTCGGTGCAGGAGCGTTTGCGGCTGTGCCGGGGGCTGGAGCAGCCAGCGGCGTTGCATTCGATCCAGGTAGCGACGCGGGGCCAGATGGTTCTTGCGGACCGCTGTTGAAGATCAAGTAGATTCCCGCACTCGCACCGGCCAACGCTGTCCCGACGACGGCGGGCACCGCCCAAGCCGGTGCCGTCGCGATCACTGCCGCAGTCCCCAGCGCTGCAGGGATGGCCAGAAATGCACCGCCTTCGTCCCAGAACAGGCCCTGAGGGTCGACGTATCGCGTGGGACTCGCACCAGCGTAGCCGTATGTGTTGATGCCCCCATTGAGCCCTATGGGGTCGCTCTGTCGGTAGGCTCCTCCGTCTGGCGAGTAGTAGCGGAAATAGTTGTAGAACAACCCGGATTCAGAATCCGCATACTGCCCCGGGAAGCGCAGGTTGAAGGTGAAGCTGCCCAGCCCGTTCGGGGTGACTTCCGGCGCGGTCGTGCCGAAGGGCTCGGCGAACCACCGCCAACGGCTGACATTGTTCTTGTCGACCACAAGCCGCGGTGTGTTCAGGTGGTCGGTGTGGATGTAGTACACGAGCGGCTCGCCACTCGGGTTCGCCGGATCGGGCATGAACATCGCGATCGGCGTGTCGCGCAACCACACGTACTCGCGGATCGCGGCACCGTTCTGGTCGTACTCGCCGAGCAGGTGCCCTGCCTGGTCGTACACGAAGATGACCGTGCTCGCCGGCCCGGTGCTGCTGACCTTGCGCACCCGCTGCCCGAAGGCGTTGTAGGTGTAGGTCGTCGTCACGCCGCCCTTGGTGATCGTCGCGAGCTGCCCCCGCAGGTTGTAGGTGGCGGTGTAGCCGGCGCTGTCGCTGATCGTGTTCCCGGCGTTGTCGTAGCCGAGGCTGCGTGCCGGGTTCGTGATGCTCGTGAGCCGGTTGCTGGTCGCCTCCACGTTGTACGCGCTCAGGTCGCCGTTCAAGCTCAGGCTTGCGCGGTTGCCGCTGGGATCGTAGGAGATCGACCAGCTCGACGTGGCCGTCGTGATGCCGGTGAGCCGGTCGTTCTCGTCGTGCGTGAAGGCTTGGTCGAGCGCCGGCTGCGGCGTGCCGTCGGGCAGCAGATGCGTGAAACTCGTGATGCGGCTTGCTTCGTCATACCGCACGTCGCGGTACGCAGGGCCAAGCCGGTAGCGCGTGATGCGCCCGCTCAGGTCATAAAAGCGCTCGTGCGGCAGCGGACCGCCGGCGGTGTTCCACTGCCAGCTACTCACCGCCCACTCGAACGGTTCCCAGCGTACGCCGGTGATCAGCGCCACCGCGGTGCTGCTTGCATCCTTGGCCAGGCTGACCGCCTGTACCCGCCCGCGCAACAGCGTCAGCGAGGCGACCCGGCCGGACGGATAGGTGGTGCTGCTCAGGTCACCGAGCGTGTAGCCGTAGGCCACCACGTGGGTGAGCTGCGCCGTGTTCGCCCCAGTGGCTTCCAGCACGCGCTGCGTGTCGCTGACGACCCGCCCGCGCCCCTCGTAGCGGTACTGGCTCGAGCCCGCCGGGTGGGCGGTACTGGTCAGGCGGCCGATGCCGTACGCGAAGCCGGGACCGGTCTGGCTGTAGGTCCAGGTCACCGATTCGCTCGGCTGGCCGCTGAGCGTGGACACAGCACCCGTCGGCCGATCGGCTGCATCGTAGGAATAGCTCGTCAGCACGCCGCGGCTGTCGGTGCGGGTGAGAGGGTTGCCGATCTCGTTGAACGTGTGGCTGGCACGACCGGTGTCGGGGCTGATCAGCTGCGTCGCGTTGCCGAAGCCGTCGCGCGGGTACTGCGTGACGAGGTTGCGCGGGTCGGTGACCTTCGTGGTTCGATCCCCGCCGTCGTACTCGAAACTCGTCTTGCCGCTCTTCGGATCGGTGTGGTCCTTCACCCGGTACAACGGGTCGTAGCTGAACCTGGTCTCCAGGTTCAACGTGCCGGCGCCTCGGGTGATCTTGGTGCGATTGCCCTGAGCATCGTATTCATAGGTCGTCACCGGCGTCGGCGAGACGGGAGGCGGTGGTAGTCCCTGCGCATGCGCTGCCGCAGCGATGAACAGGGCGACCATGCCGATCAACGCCGTCCACTGAAAACCGGAACGCGCACCTGCACGTCGACGCGCATGCGAAATGCCTTGTGTGCTTTGCATGGAATCCTCCCTGTCTTTCGTCAATCGGTCGCTGCACGAACGGGCGCGCAGTCTCGCTGACTTTTCTTTGTGACGTGGAGTGTACGAATGACCAGGGTCTGTGCTGTGACAGATACCGGCATCGGAAAAACAGATGGCAGGTGGGCAGGGTTCAGCTATGCCGGCGAAACCGCGAGTTTGCCCGCCTGTTGCGCCAGCGTCTGCGCCAGCAGACCCGCCACCGCATACACCGCCTCGATGTTCGGCGCCGGTGTCTGCGTGATCTGCGCGAGCTCGACCACCGAGCCCACCAGCGCCTGCAGCTCCAGCGCGCGGCCGTGCTCCACGTCCTGCAGCATCGAGGTCTTGTGCGCGCCCACCGCCTCGGCGCCGCCGATGCGCTTGTCCAGCGAGATCTTGAACTCCACGCCCAGCTTCTCGCCGATCGCCTGGGCCTCGGTCATCATCCGCGCCGCGAGCTGGCGCGTCGCCGGGAAGCGGCAGATGTCCTGCAGCGTCGCATGCGTCAGCGCGCTGATCGGGTTGAAGCTCAGGTTGCCCCACAGCTTGACCCAGATCTCGCCGCGGATGTCCTTGGACACCGGCGACTTGAAGCCGGCGCGCATCATCGCCTGCGACAGCGCCTCGATGCGCTCGCTGCGCGAGCCGTCGAGCTCGCCCAGCGTGAAGCGGTTGCCCTCGACCACCCGCACCACGCCCGGCTCGACCAGCTCCGAGGCCGGGTAGACGATGCCGCCGATCACGCGCTCGGCCTCGATGTGCGCGCCGATCACGCCGCCGGGGTCGACGCTCTCGAGCGAGCGCCCTTCATACGGCCCGGCCAGCTTGTGGAAGTACCACCACGGCAGCCCGTTGATCATCGTGACCACCAGCGTGTGCGGGCCGAACAGCTCGCGCAACTCGGGCAGCACGTCCTTCACCTGGTGCGCCTTCAGCGTCAGCAGCACCACATCCTGCGGGCCGGCCTCGGCCATGCGCTGCACCGCCCGCAGGTTGCGCGCGACCTGCTCGCGGCCGTCTTCCTCGATCAGCCTGAAGCCGTTCGCGTTGATGGCCGCCAGGTTGCGGTTGCGGGCGATGAAGGTGACCTCTTCGCCGGCCAGTGCCAGCCGGGCCCCCAGGTAGCCGCCGATGGCACCGGCGCCGACGATCGCGAATTTCAAGGCTGTCCTTTCAAGGATGGTCTCCGGCCGGTGCGGCCGCGCGCTCGCGCGCCAAGGCCCTCTCGCGCGCCAGCGTCCGCACCCGCTGCACCGCCGGCCACAGCAGGATCACCAGCGCCAGCGCCGTGATGCCGCCCACCAGCGGGTTCGACCAGAAGATCGAGAGTTTGCCCTGAGACGCGAGCATCGACTGCCGGAAGCTCGCCTCGGCCATGTCGCCCAGCACCAGCGCGAGCACCATCGGCGCCAGCGGGTAGCGCAGCTTCTTGAAGACGTAGCCGACGACGCCGAACACCAGCATCATCACCACGTCGAACATCGCGCTGTGCACCGTGTACGCGCCGATCGCGCAGATCACGATGATCACCGGCGCGATCACCGAGAACGGGATGCGCAGGATCGCCGCCCACCACGGCACCGTCGTCAGCACCACGATCAGCCCGACCAGGTTGCCGAGGTACATCGACGCGATCAGCCCCCAGACGAAATCCTTCTGCTCGATGAACAGCATCGGCCCCGGCTGCAGCCCCCAGATCAGCAGGCCGCCCAGCAGCACGGCCGCGGTCGGCGAGCCGGGGATGCCCAGCGTCAGCATCGGCAGCAGCGCCGAGGTGCCGGCCGCGTGCGCCGCGGTCTCGGGCGCGATCACGCCCTGGATCTGCCCCTTGCCGAAGCTCTGCGGGTCGTCGGACATGCGGCGCGCCATGCCGTAGCTCATGAACGAGGCCGGCGTCGCGCCGCCCGGCGTGATGCCCATCCAGCAGCCGATCGCGGTCGAGCGCAGGAAGGTCTTCCAGTGCCGCGCGAGCTCGCCCCAGGTCTCCCACACCACCTTGAAGTTGATCTTCGCGCTCTTGCCCTTGAAGGCCAGGCCCTCCTCCATCGTCAGCAGGATCTCGCCGATGCCGAACAGCCCGATCACCGCGATCAGGAAGTCGAAGCCCTTCAGCAGCTCGGGCACGCCGAAGGTCATGCGCAGCTGGCCGGTCACGCTGTCCATGCCGACCGCGGCGAGCGCGAAGCCGAGCATCATCGACGCGATGGTCTTGGCCGCCGGCTCCTTGCTGGTGCCGACGAAGCTGCAGAAGGTGAGCAGCTGCACCGCGAAGAACTCCGGCGGGCCGAACTTCAGCGCGAACTTCGCGAGCAGCGGCGCGAGGAAGGTGATCAGCACCACCGCGAACAGCGCGCCGACGAACGACGAGGTGAATGCCGCCGTCAGCGCCTGCGCCGCGCGGCCCTGCTGCGCCATCGGGTAGCCGTCGAAGGTGGTGGCGACCGACCACGGCTCGCCGGGGATGTTGAACAGGATCGACGTGATCGCCCCGCCGAACAGCGCCCCCCAGTAGATGCACGACAGCATGATGATCGCCGACGTGGGGTTCATCGAGAACGTGAGCGGCAGCAGGATCGCGACGCCATTGGCGCCGCCCAGCCCCGGCAGCACGCCGATCAGCACGCCCAGCGTGAGGCCGATCAGCATGAAGCCGAGGTTGGGCAGCGTGAGGGCCACGCCGAAGCCGTGCATCAGGTTGGTGACTTCTTCCATGCGCTTCTCTCCCTGTGGGTTCTTGTGTGCGCGGGCGGAGGAACTTCTGCAGCCTGGGCTAGAGACCGAACAGGTGCTCGATCGGCCCCTTCGGCAGCGGCACCAGGAACCACTTCTCGAACACCGCGAACAGCAGCAGCGGCACGCCGACCGACACCGCCGCGGTGAGCGGCCAGCGGTAATGCCCGTGGCGGCGCATGAAGTAGCCGATCAGCAGCGTCGATGCGAGGTAGATGCCGAGCCCCCAGATCAGCGCGACGTACGCCACCATCGGCAGCAGCACCGCGACCACCATGCGCAGTTGCGCGTGCTCGGCGAACACCGGGTCGGGCTGCTTGCGGCGGCGGAACTCGCCGAACAGGATGCTGCCCGCCGCCGCGAGCAGCAGCAGCCCGATGTAGAACGGGAAGTAGCCGGCGCGCGGGCCGTCGTCGGCCCAGCCGATGCCCACGCGCAGGCTGTCGACGATCACCACCAGCGCGATCGCGGCCAGCACGCCGGCCATGCCGACCTCCGGCCACCGCTTGCCAACCGTTGCGGAATCAGGTTCGCTCATGCATCACCTCGTTGTGGGGTGGGGCCTTGGGTCTACTGAGCCAGAAAACCGGCCTGCTTCATCAGCTCGCGGTGCATCTGCTCGTTCTTCCCGAGCCAGTCGACGTACTCCTGCCCGCTCATGAAGGTCTGCTTGAACGCACCCTTGTCCATGAAGTCCTTCCACTCCGGCAGCGCGCGCACCTTCTTGAACAGCTCGACGTAGAACGCCACCTGCTCCGGCGTCGCGCCTGGCGGCATGAAGATGCCGCGCAGCATCAGGTAGTCGACCGGCACGCCGGCCGAGGCGCAGGTGGGGATGTCGTTCCAGCTCTGCGTCGGCGTCAGCTTGGCGGTGTACGGCAGCTTGTCCTTGTCCATCACGCACAGAGCGCGCAGCTTGCCGGCGCGCCAGTGCGATTCGGCCTCGATCGGGTTGTTGACCGTCGAGTCGACGTGCTTGCCCACCAGCTGCACCGCGACGTCGCCGCCGCCCTTGTACGGGATGTAGGTGAGCTTTTTACCGACTGCCTTCTCGAGCATCGCGGTGATGATCTGGTCTTCCTGCTTCGAGCCGGTGCCGCCCATCTTGAAGCTGTTGGCCGGCTGCGCCTTGATCGCGTCGATGTACTCCTTCGCGGTCTTGTACGGCGACTCGGCGTTGATCCACAGCACGAACTCGTCCTGCGCGAGCATCGCCACCGGCGTCAGGTCGCGCCAGTTGAACGGCACGCCGGTCGCGAGCGGCGTCGTGTACAGGTTCGACAGCGTGATGACGATCTTGTGCGCATCGCCCTTCGCGCCCTTCACGTCGAGGAAGCCCTCGGCGCCGGCGCCGCCCGCCTTGTTGACGACGATGATCGGCTGCTTCATCAGGTTGTTCTTCGCGACCACGCCCTGGATGAAGCGGGCCATCTGGTCGGCGCCGCCGCCGGTGCCGGCCGGCACGACGAACTCCACCGGCTTGGCGGGCTCCCAGGCCTGTGCCGCCCCGCCCGCGCCCATCGCCCACAGCGCCATCGCGGCCGCCGCCCACTGCTTGAACTGCTGGTACTTCAAGATCGCTCCTTGTGGTTGTCACACTGGGGGGAATCGCCCCCGGGGTCCATCGGTGTCGTTCTTGTGGGTGCGGCCGCCAACGCCCTCACGGACGCCGACCGCGGGCGACCGGCAGGGTTCGCCCGGGAAGAAAACGGTATCAGCCGAGGCCGAGCTTTTGCGCGAGGCCGATGCGCTGCAGCTTGCCGGTGGCGCCCTTCGGGATCTCGTCCATGAAGAGGATCTTCTTCGGCACCTTGTAGTCGGCGGCCCGCGTGCTGACGAAGGCCTGCAGCTCGCGCTCGGTGGCCGGCTGGCCCTCGCGCAGCACGACGACCGCGGCGACCYCCTCGCCGAGCTTCGGGTGCGGCATGCCGAAGCACACCACCTGGGCGACGGCCGGGTGGTCCATCAGGATCTCGTCGACCTCGCGCGGGCTGACCTTCTCGCCGCCGCGGTTGATGATCTCCTTGAGCCGCCCGGTCAGGCTGATGTAGCCGTCGGTGTCCATCGTGCCCTGGTCGCCGGTGCGGAACCAGCCGTTCGTGAAGCCCTCGGCATTGGCCTTCGGGTTGTTCTCGTAGCCGCGCGTCACGTTGGCGCCGCGGATCACGATCTCGCCGATGCCGCCGGCCGGCAGCAGATTGCCGTCCTCGGCCATGATGGCCACCTCGGGGCCGGCCGCGAGACCCACCGCGCCGGGCTTGCGCGCCTTCGGCGGCAGCGGGTTCGACGCCATCTGGTGCGTCGCCTCGGTCATGCCGTAGGCCTCGATCAGCGGCGCGCCGAACACCTCCTCGAGCTCGCGGATCACCTGCGGCGGCATCGACGACGACGACGAGCGCAGGAAGCGCAGCGGATGGCGCTGGATCACGTCGGCGTTCTTGCCGGCGCGCGACAGGATGGCCTGGTGCATGGTCGGAACCGCCGTGTACCAGGTGGGCTTCGCCTCATCCATCCAGCCGAAGAACTTCAGCGCATTGAAGCCCGGCGTGCAGAACACCTGCGAGCCGGCCGACAGCGGCGCGAGCACGCCGGCGATCAGGCCGTGGATGTGGAACAGCGGCATGATGTTCAGCCCGCGGTCGGCGGGGGTGAACGCGAGCGTGCCGCGGATGTTGGTGGCCGAGGCGCACAGGTTGCGCTGCGACAGCGGCACGATCTTCGGGCGCGAGGTGGTGCCGGAGGTGTGCAGCACCATCGAGACGTCGTCGGGCTCGGCCCACGCGGGTTCGGCGGCCGATGCCGCGATGGCGCCGTCGCGCGGCTCCAGCACGAAGCTGCCGGCGCTTGCGCCTTCATGCACCACCAGGTCGATCACGCGCACCCCGAGCCTGGAGGCCACGTCGATCGCCGGCGAGGCGCTGCCGCGCTCGACGACCAGCGCCTTCGCGTTCAGGTCGGACAGGTAGAACTCGAACTCGTCGGCGCGGTAGGCCGGGTTGAGCGGTGCGCTGGTCACGCCGCAGGCGCAGGCGACGAAGCAGGTCGCCATCTCGGGGCCGTTGTTCAGCACGATCGCCACGCGGTCGTTGCGGGCGATGCCCAGGCCGTTGAGCCGGGCGAGCGTCTCGGCGATCAGCCGGCGCAGTTCGCGGTACCGCAGGGGCGGCCGGTCGGGGGCGGAGATGGCAACGTCATCGTCGACGCCGGTGGCAAGCAGATCCTTCAAGCTGTGGGACATCGGTGCCTCGCTAGATGGGAACGAGGCCGCGCGTCGACGACGCACGCCCCCCAACGTGGTGTGTTTCTACTTGTTGTCGGGGGCGAGTGTGCCGCACGAACCCGGCGACTGGCAAGAACCGGGGGATCCCCGATCGTCGCCAGGCCCGGGCGTGTCAGGAAATCAAGGCTTGTTCGGCTGCGGCGTCAGCCGCAGGTACGGCGTCACCGCCGTGTAGCCCTTCGGGAACTTCTTCTTGATCAGCTCGGGATCCTGCAGCGACGGCACGATCACGACATCGTCGCCGTCCTTCCAGTTGCCCGGCGTCGCGACGCTGTGCGAATCGGTCAGCTGCAGCGAATCGATCACGCGCAGGATCTCGTCGAAGTTGCGGCCGGTGCTGGCCGGGTAGGTGATCGTCAGGCGGATCTTCTTGGCCGGGTCGATCACGAACAGCGAGCGCACGGTGGCCGTGGTGCTCGCGTTCGGGTGGATCAGGTCGTACAGCTCGGCCACCTTGCGGTCGGCGTCGGCCAGGATCGGAAAGTTGACCCGCGTCTTCTGCGTCGTGTTGATGTCCTGGATCCACTTCGTGTGCGAATCGACCGGGTCGACGCTCAGCGCGATGGCCTTCACGTTGCGCTTCGTGAACTCGTCCTTCAGCTTGGCGGTCAGGCCGAGCTCGGTGGTGCACACCGGCGTGAAATCTGCGGGGTGCGAGAACAGCACGCCCCAGCTGTCGCCCAGCCACTTGTGGAAGCTGATCGGGCCGTCGGAGGATTGCTGTTCGAAGTCGGGGGCGATGTCGCCCAGTCGCAAGCTCATGGTGGTCTCCTGGTGATGGGTGGAAGGCTGCGAAGTTGGGTCCGCCTAGACGGCGAACGAGAACTCGTGCAGCGCGGCGCGCTCCGGCCGGCGCGATTGCTCGACACGGTGGATCAGGAACTCGGTCAGCTTCTTCGCCGCCGGCAACGGGCCGAAGCCCGCCTCGGCATTGATGTGGCCGGCGTCGCCGAGGTTCACGAAGCCGCTGCCCCAGGCCTGGGCGAACGATTCTGCTCTCGACGCGCTCATCCACGGATCGGTGTCGCTCGCGAGCAGCGTGGCCGGCAGGCGCAGGCGCTGGCGCAGCGGCCGATCGTCGAGCGCGAAGCGGCCCGGGTCGGCCGGCGCCACCAGCAGCGCGCCGCGCACGCCGTGGGCGGTGCGACCGCAGGTCGACAGCACGTGGTGCGCGAGCGCCAGGCAGCCGAAGCTGTGCGCCACCGCGACCCACGGCCCGAGCGGCTCGGCGGCGATCGTCTCGCCGATGCGGGTGGCCCAGGTCTCGAGGTCGGCGGTGTCCCAGTCGTCCTGCTCGACGCGCAGCGCGCGTCGGAAGTGGCTTTGCAGCCAGCTCTGCCAATGCGCCGGACCACTGCCGCGCAGGCCGGGGATCACCAGCACGCGCACCGGGCTGCCGTGGAATGCCATCGCGGGGTCTCCTTCAGCGGGCGGTCAGAGCGTCGCGATCGACACCTCGGTGGACTTGACCAGCGCGATCACGTCCTTGCCGACCGCGAGCTTCAGCTCCTTCACCGAACGCGTCGTGATGACCGACGTGACGATCAGGCCGGACGGCGTCTCGACGTCGATCTCGGACACGACCGGTCCTTCGATGATTTCCTTGACCTTGCCGCGGAACTGGTTGCGCACGTTGATGGCGGTGATGCTCATGAGTGACCTCGGGGTGAGAGTGAGCGTCGATGATGGGCACGCGGCCCGGCCGTCGCAACGAATGAAACCGGATCAGGTCATGCGGATAGCGAATTTGGCGGACGAAAAAAAGCGCCTCCTCCCCGCAGGGAGAAGGCGCTCGGTCTGACAGAACGCTTTACTTACTTCCAGTCGGCGGACTGCAGCAGCGGGTCGACCGGCAGGCCGAAGCTGTTGCCGACCTTCTGGCCCACCGTGCCGGGGGCCGCCAGTGCGGCGCTGCCGCACGAGCCGCTGGCCGGCTTGATGATGGCCCACAGCATCGCGCCGTCACGCGGGTTGCGGTTCGACGCCGTGCTGTTCAGCACCGCCGCCGTGTAGCGCTGCACCGAGTACGGCAGGTTCAGCGTGGCGCCGTACTGGTCCTGCAGGTTGCGCGAGCCTTCGCACTGCGCGTCGCTGTCGTTGATGACCAGCTGGCCGCCCGCCCAGCCTTCCGGCGCCGGCTCGAAGCCGATCGACACGATGGTCTTCGACGGGTAGAGGCTGCGGTACTGGTTGTACGCGACCACGCCGTCGAAGTGCTCGTAGCGGGCGTCGTAGCTCATCACGTTGACGAGGTCGAGCATCGCGGCCGTCGCCGGGTACTTCAGCACCACGCCGCGTTCGCGGCCGGCGTTGCCGCCCCAGAACGACAGCTTGCCGGCGCAGCGCGAGTCGGCCGTCGTGCCCGAGGTGCAATCGGCGCCGCTCGACCAGCCGGCCAGCGTCAGCACGCGGCCGCCGCCAGCCAGGTCGACCGCACGGCGCAGCGCCTTGATGGCGTTGGCGTAGCGGTCCACGTCGCCGTCGACCTCGTAGTCGACGTCCAGGCCGTCGAAGCCCATCTCGGTCTGGATCTTGGCCAGCGCGTTGATGATCGGGCCGCCGCCGGCCGCGCCTTCCGCCGCGATCGGACCCCAGTTGTTGTAGGTCGCGCCACCCACGGCCAGGATGATCTTCTGGTTGCGCTTGTGCAGCACGTCGATCGCGGCCTTGATGTCACGCGGGGTGGCATTGAAGTTGATGCCGGTGCCCGAGAAGCTGTTGGTCGCGATGCCGGCCCACGAGAAGTTGGGGTCGGCGAACGAGGCCATCACGTGCGTGTAGGTCGCCGGCACGCGCGCCAGCTTGCTGGCGTTGTAGACCTCGGCCGGGCTCTTGCCGGTGGCGTCGAACCAGTTGTCGCTCCAGCTCGGGTAGTAGCCGACGTAGACGCGCTTGCTCTGGTTGGCCGAGAGCGCGCCGGCCGGCAGGTCGCCCGCGGGAGCGGGAGCCGGTGCCGGGGCAGGCGCGGGGGCAGGTGCGGGCGCAGGCGACGGTGCGGGGGCCGGTGCCGGCGCCGGGGCGGTGCTGCAGTTGCCGGTCGGCGTCCACGGTTGGCCGCTGCCGGTCGGGCCGCTGTTGGTGGACGGGTTGTTGCCCTGCGTCCACCAGTTGGCCTTGTAGTTCACGCCGTTGACGCTGACGAGCGCGCCGCCGTTGTAGGCGGTGCTGGCCGACCACGGCATCGCGCAGGTCCCGGGCGCGGGTGCGGGCGCCGGGCTCGGTGCGGGGGCCGGCGCAGGGGCGGGAGCAGGTGCCGGAGCGGGCGCCGGTGCAGGGGCCGAGCCGGTCGGCGACCACAGCGTCGGCGTTGCGGCCGGGTTCCAGTTGGTGCCGGCCCACGCGGTGTGGGTCACGAGGGCGACGTACAGCACCCCGTTGTAGCTGACGATGGTGCCGGCGGTGTAGGTCACGCCTTCTTTCCAGGCCGGGGCCGTCGTGGCCTGCGCCAGCAGCATCCCGTCGAACGACGACGCCTGTGCGGCCACGGCCGCCGTCGCCGGCTGCAGGCTCGCTGCCTGCACCTGCGACCACAGACCGCCGATGGCCACGGCCACCACGGTCATTCCCACGCTCTTCATGATCTGTCCCTTTCAGTGTTGTTGACAACGGAGCACTGAGGGAATTTTCGAAGCCGCCTTCAGCGGCATCGACTTGTGTCTTGCAACAAGATGCGAGCGCTTTCAGAAACGTAACGGTGCTGGCTCCAGCCGCCAAGCCGGTGTCATCGGACGCCAATGCAAGCGATCAACAGGTATTAGATTGGTTATGTACCGGTCTGGTTTGGTATTTATTCTGTCGCACTGCTTACGTTTGGTTTCAAACAAGGCGACCGGTGTGAACCCGGTCAACCCTCGGTCAGCCAGATCTGGCTGCTGACGCCGCGCGGGTAGTACTTGGCGGCGAACACCAACCCGTTCTTCACCTGCTCGCTCCAGCAGTGGACGCTGAGCTCGGGATGCAGCTGCCAGGCGGCGTGGGCCTCGTCGGCGCGGGCGCCGGCGGCGCCCAGGTCCATCTGCAGGATCTCGCGGGCGACGAACTGGCAGACGTAGGCCTTGGCCGGGAAGGTGTTGTCGCTGCGCGAGGTGATGCGCCAGCCGCCGTCGGGGAACAGGCAGGTGTCCTCGCGCAGCACGTGCTCGCCGACATGGCGCTTCAGCGCGGCGAGGTACGGCGCGTACTCGCCGCCCGGTGCCAGCGCGTCGCGGCAGCCGGCGAACCACGGGTAGGCCAGCGCCTCGATCACCGGCAGGATCACCGCGTCGTCGTCGGGCGCCTCCAGCAGCGCCGGGATCAGGCCGTCGGGCCGGGCCGCTGCCACCACCGTCGCGGCGGCGCGCCGGGCCTGCAGGTGGGCCCGCTCGGCCAGCGCCGGCCGGTCGAGCTGCACGAACAACTGTTGCAGGATGACGTGCGCCGCCCACGCCTTGCCGGCGATGTAGGTGTTGCCGGCCGCCTGGCCGAGCGACGGGTCGAGGCAGTCGTAGGTGGTGATCTCGCGCCCGCCTTCGCAGCGGCTGCTGTCGGCACGCGGCACGCCGTTGCGCTGCGCCGGTTCGGCGTGGT
This sequence comes from Rhizobacter sp. P3_C12, assembly GCF_056402735.1. Taxonomy (NCBI): domain Bacteria; kingdom Pseudomonadati; phylum Pseudomonadota; class Betaproteobacteria; order Burkholderiales; family Sphaerotilaceae; genus Rhizobacter; species Rhizobacter sp. P3_C12. Next base: position 71,406 of record NZ_JBFUGW010000002.1, on the reverse strand, counting down.
CGCGCCGCTCCAGGCTCTGCAGGCAGCGCTCCAGCAACGCGGCATGGCGCCGTGCCCAGGCGGGGTCGCGGCCCTGGTGCACGTAGAGGCCGGCGCACAGCGTCCAGTTCAGCAGCTCTTCGGTGGTCATCTGCGAGAAGCAGCCGGTCAGCCCGGCACGCTCGTAGGCCGAGCGGCCCGGCGGCGCGAAGATGCCGTCGACGCCCATGTCGTGCGTGAAGCTGACGCCGTGCTCGTCTTCGTACGCGTAGCCGGCGGCGTACTGGTCGAGCACGTTGCGGATGGTCCACGGGTGGTGCAGGCCCTCGTACAGCGAGTGGTCGGACACCAGGTCGAGCGTGTTCAGCATGTTGTACTCGCCCTCGTTGACGACCCACAGCGCGCGGCCGTCGCGTTCGAGCAGCTGGGTCGAGTAGAGGTAGGAGCGGGTCGCGTGCGCGACCGTGAAGCGCTGCGCCGGCGACAGCGCGCTCGCCGCGAGCCGCTGGTCGGCGGCGCGGCTGGCCTGCACCGCCTCGTCGAAATCCGACAGCGCGAAGCGCGCGACCGACTCCACCGAATCGAACCAGCGGTTGTAGAGCTGGCGCGTCGCGATGCCGCCGGTGACGACGCCGGCGCGGTGGAAGCAGAACGCGAAGCGCAGCGTGCGCCGCTCGCCGGCCGGCACCTCGGCGCAGACCAGCCCCCAGCGGCCGAGCATCGTCGCGCGGTTGCTCGCGTGGCGGTCGCCCAGCACCGCGAGCGGGTCGAAGCCGATGCCGGACCAGGCGCCGGGCGCGTCGGTCGCGAAGCCTTGTTCCAGGCCGTCGCCGATGCCGGCACCCTGCTCCAGCGACAGGTGCCGCATGCCGCGCAGTGGGTCGATGCCCGACAGCCCGACCGCGACCCGCCGGGCCCGCGTGCCGGCCCGGTTGTCGACCTCGATCTCGGCGCGCACCGCGGGCACGAAGGCGCGCTTCGCGGCCAGCGGCTCGCCGGCATCGGGGTCCGGCAGGTCACGCACCGGCGTGTACAGCGTGAAGCGCAGGTCGCCCGCCTGCCAGCTGTCGGTGGCGAGCGAGAACTCGCGCTGCACCTCGTCCAACCCGAAGAGGCGCGCGCCGAGGCCGGAGGCGCCCAGGAACGAATCACCCTGGTCGCTGACGAAGCGCTGGCGCTCCGCATCGTCCGGGGGCTCGCAGAACGGCAGCGTCTCGAACAGGCCGGGCTGCTGCGCCGATTCGAGCGCGACCAGCACCGACTGGCCGGGCGCGCCGCACAGCTCGAGATCCATGCCGCCGCGGGCACCGGGGAAACCGAGCGTCAGGCTGGCGTGGGCGCCGACGGGCGCGTGTTGTGTGTTGAAAAAGCGGTTCATCGGCAGCCTCGGTGTAAGGTCGCGATTCTGCGAGCGCCGCCCGTGCCGGGCCATGTCCCGATGCGGGACGGGCTTGCCCTGAGCCGCGACGATCGATTCACCCTTCATGTACCCCGTCCGCCCCGAGACCACCCTGCCGGACTACGCCAAGCAGCCGGATGTGCGCACCACCGTCACGATGACCGATGCGCACACGCGCCGCGTCGGCCCGCGCTGGCAGTACCCGCGCCACGACCACCCGTACTTCGAGCTGTGCCTGCTGCTCGCGGGCCAGCAGCAGGTGCGGCTGACCGGCCGCACGCTCGCGCAGCAGGCCGGCGACCTGCTGCTGATCACGCCGTTCGAGGCGCATGCGTCGAGCACGCCGGTCGCGGCGCGCCTGTACTGCGTGCACTTCGACCTCGACGACCTGGAGCTGCGCCGCCTGCTGTGCCGTGCCGGCACGCGCATCTTCGCGGCCGACAGCGCGCTGACGCAGCGGCTGCAGCCGGCGCTGCAGCGCATGCTGGCGCTGGCGGCCGACCATGCGGCACTGTCGCCGCTGGTGCACCGGCTGGAGCTGGGCGCGTCGCTGATGACCTTGTTCGCCGCGCTGACGCGCGGGCTCGAAGAAGAGGAGATCGCCGGTGCGCCGGTGCCGCAGCTCGCACTGCAGACCGCCGGCCGGCTGGCCGAGCTGATCGAGCGCGAGGTGCAGAGCGGCGGCGCCGAGACCTCGCTCGAGGCCGCGATCCGGCGCCTGGGCTACACGCCGGACCACGGCAACGCCCTTTTCCGGCAGGTGTACGGCATGTCGGCACGCCAGTACCGCTCGACGCTGAAGCTGCGCCGCGCGAAGCTGCTGCTGATGGATGCGCAGCTGAGCATCGCCGAGGTCGGCGAGCGGCTCGGCTATGCGAGCGGCGCGCACTTCAGCCGGCAGTTCAAGCGCTGGTGCGGCGTGGCGCCGATGGACTACCGGCGCGCCTGATCAGCGCGCCAGCCGGCGGCCGCTGCGCACCGTCGTCGTGCCGGCCTCGGCCACGGGGTCGGCAGCCTTGTCGTAGTCGCGCCGCGCCAGCATCACATCACCCATGTGCACCTCGGCCCAGCGGCACATCTGGCCGGTGACCGCGGTGATGCTGTCGCCCAGCGGCGTCAGCGCGTACTCGACGCTGGGCGGCGTGGTCGCGTAGACGGTGCGCGTGACCAGGCCGTCGCGCTCGAGCGAGCGCAGGCTCTGCGTCAGCATCTTCTGCGTCACGCCTTCGATCTCGCGGCGCAGTTCGCCGAAGCGCATCGGCCCCGGCCCGAGCGACCAGATCACCAGCAGCGTCCACTTGTCGGCCAGCAGCTCGATCACGCTGCGCGACGGGCAGCGGGCACTCAAGGCATCGCCGGCCGGCAGCTTGCGCAGCTTCGCGCGCGACATCGCGTCGTAGTTGACATCGACAGAGGTGGTATCCATCAGGTACCTATCACACCCGCGGGTGCCTTCTTTACGGGAGAAACCAGGGCGCCAATCATGCCAGCACGGGCCCGCTTCCGGGCCATCCAACCGAAGGAGAAATCCATGCAAGGCGTGATCCAGCACCGCTTCGGCGGCCCCGAGGTCCTCGAGTTCGCCGAGCTGCCGCGCCCGCAGCGGTTCCTCACCGAGCTGCTGCTGAAGGTGCACGCGGCGAGCGTCAACCCGGTCGAGACCTACGTGCGCAGCGGCGACTTCCCGCTGCTCGGCGCGCCACCGTTCGTGCTGGGCTGGGACGTGTCCGGCGTGGTCGAGGAGATCGAGGCCGGCTCGACCCGCTTCCAGGTCGGCGACGAGGTGTTCGGCCTGCCGCTGTTTCCGCGCGCTGCCGGTGCGTACGCCGAGTACGTGGCGGGCCCGACGCGGCAGTTCTGGCGCAAGCCGGCGCGGCTGAGCCATGCGCAGGCGGCCGCGTTGCCGCTGGTCGGGCTGACGGCGCTGCAGGCGCTGAGCGACCTCGCGCAGCTGCAGCCGGGCCAGCGCGTGCTGATCCATGCGGCCGGCGGGGGCGTCGGCCACGTCGCGGTGCAGATCGCGAAGGCGCTCGGTGCCCACGTCATCGGCACCGCCAGCGCGGGCAAGCACGCCTTCCTGCGCGGGCTGGGTGCCGACGAGCTGATCGACTACCAGGCGGTCGACTACACGCAGGCCGTGCGCGACGTCGACGTGGTGTTCGACCTGCTGGGCGACGGCCACGCGCAGCGCTCGCTCGCGGTGCTCAAGCCGGGCGGCATCGTGGTGACCGCGGTGCTGCGATCGGCGGCTGGCATGCCGGCGCTGGCCGCCGCAGCGGGCAAGCGCTTTGCCGGTGTCGCGGTCGAGCCGGACGGCGCCGGCCTGCAGCGCCTGGCCGAGTGGGTGGATGCCGGCCAGCTGACGCCGCACGTCAGCCACGAACTGCCGCTGCGCGAGGCCGCCCGCGCGCACGAGCTGGTCGCGCAGGGCAACACGCTGGGCAAGATCGTGCTGAAGGTGGCGTGAAGGTCGCCTGATCAGCCCGGTTGGTGTCGCGGCCCGGGATTGCCCTGGGCCAGCCGTCTCTCCATCGCATACGCCACGCGCGACAGCCCGAAGCACAGCACGAAGTAGGTGAGGGCCAGCGTCGCATACACCTGCACCGGCTTCGTGAACACCTGCGTGTTGATCTGCGTCGTGATGAAGGCCACTTCGGTCAGCCCGATGATGTAGCCGAGCGAGGTCTCCTTGATCGTCGAGACGAACTGGTTCACCAGCGACGGCAGCATGTGGCGCAGCGCCTGCGGCAGGATCACGTAGCGCAGCGCGCCGAAGCGGTTGAAGCCGAGCGAGCGCGCCGCATCCATCTGGCCGTTCGGGATGCCGCGCACGCCGGCGCGCACGATCTCGGCGATGTAGACGCCGTCGAACACCACCAGCGCGATCAGCATCGTCGTGAACTGGTCGGTCTTGTGGCCGGTGACGCTGGGCAGGAAGAAGTAGGCCCAAAACACCACCATCAGCAGCGGGATGCCGCGCACCACGAACACCAGCGCGGTGACCGGCCAGCGCAGCGCGCGGTGCTCGCTGATGCGGGCGAGCCCCAGCAGCAGCCCGAGCGGGAACGCCAGCACCAGCCCGAGCGCGGCCAGCAGCACCGTCAGCGCGAGCCCGCCCAGCGGCCCGTTCGGGTACTGGCCGATCAGGAAGTAGAGCCAGTAGGTCTGGATCAGCTCGATCATCGCGGCCTCATCCTCGGCATCACCGCGAACGCACCGGGTAGCGGTGCTGGTACCAGCTCGCGAGGCCGGTGATGGTGAGCGAGATCGTCAGGTAGGCCGCGGTCGCGAACGCGAAAGCCTCGACGCTGCGGAAGGTGGCCGATTCGACCTGGGCCGCGCGGTACATCATCTCGGCCACGCCGATCACGGTGGCGATGCTGGTGTTCTTCCACAGGTTCAGCGTCTGCGAGATCAGCGGCGGCACCGTGATGCGCACCGCCTGCGGCAGGATCACCAGCTGCATCGACTGCAGAAAACCGAGCCCGAGCGCGCGGCTCGCCTCCATCTGCCCCGGCGGCACCGCGCGGATGCCGCTGCGGATGTCCTCGGCCATGTAGGCGGCGGTGTAGAGCGTGAGCGCCGCCACCGCGCTGATCGCCTCGATGTTGGTGGCGTACAGCCGCTGCTTCAGCGCCTCGGGCAGCATCTCGGGCGCGCCGAAGTACCAAAACAGCATGTGCGCGAGCAGCGGCACGTTGCGGATCGCCTCGACGTACGAGACGCCGATCGCGCGCAGCAGCCGCGACGGCGACAGCCGCAGCATCGCGACCGTGGTGGCCAGCGGCACCGCCAGCACCAGCGTGACGGCCGTCAGCTGCAGCGACAGCACGAAGCCGGCCACCAGCGCATCGTGGTACTGGCCGGACAGCAGCAGGGAGAAATCGAAAGACGGCACGGGGACGGCGGTTCGGGGTGGATCTCAGCGAGGGGGCATGCCGGCCTGTGCTTCCCTGATCCGCACGAGAAGGTCGGGAAGGTCGCCATGAATGGTCTTCCAGACGATCTCGAAATCCACCTTGAAATAGCCGTGGGCGAGGGCATTGCGCATCTGGTACGCGAACGCGAGAGGCAACTCGGGGTGTTGGGCAGCGAATTCGGGGAAGTGCTTTTCGATGTTGTTGCTGGCCTCGCCGATGATCTCCAGATTGCGGACCACTGCATCCTGGACCAGTTGGTCGTTCAGGAACGCCGTCTCGTCCATGTCTCCTGTGTAGCGGTCGATCCGCTCGATGGCTTCCCCGATGTGCGCGAGATAGTCGGCAAGCCGTTGCGGGCCGTGACTCATACAGGACGAGCTTCCGCGAGCACCGCGGCACGAAACTTGTCAGGCAAGGCGTTGGGCGTCAGGACATCCACTGAAACTCCGAGCAGTTGGCCCAACTCGTGGCGGATGGCCCCGATGTCGAACAGCGTGGTGTCCGGCGTGGGATCGATGAGGATGTCCAGGTCACTGCCGCTGGTGTCAGTGCCGTGCAGAACGGAGCCGAACACCCGGGCATTGCGCGCGCGATGAGCCGCGACGACGCGGCGGATGGCGTCGCGGTGCGAGTCCAGGGCTTCAGAGGGCTTCATGCGTTCTCCCACAACAGGTTCAGCGCCGTGCTGCTTCTGCACACCCGCATTTGACAACACATGCAAAAGCCCCGCCCTCTTGCAAGAGCGAGGCTCATGAGTATCGCGTCAGAAATGGATGGGCGAGCGCAGGCTCGTCAGCCGTCAATCTTGTCGGACACAAACTTGAAATCGCGGGTCTGGAACTTCAGCCGCGTGTTCGGCCCGTACCACTTCTGGAACAGCTTGTCGGCTTCGCCCGACTTCTCCAGGTCGCGCAGCACGCCGTCGACGACGCCCTTCACGCCGGCCTCGCCCTTGCGGATGCCCAGCGCCAGCGCCTCGGTGCTGATGCTCTGCGGGATGATCAGGTAGTTCTTCGCGGCCGGGCCGAGCTTGCCGAAGTCGTCGATCAGCGAGGCCTCGTCATTGACGTAGCCCACGCCCTTGCCCTGCTGCAGCGCGAGGAAGGCCTGCTGCGTGGTCTCGAAGGTCACGACGTCGACGGTGGGCACCGCCTTGCGGATGTTCGGCTCCTGCGTGCCGCCCTTGACGGTCAGCACCTTCTTGCCGCCCAGCTGCGCCAGCTGCGAGATGCCGCTGTCCTTCTTCACCAGCACCTTCTGGCCGGTCACGAAGGTGGTCAGCGAGAAATCGATCAGCGCCTCGCGCTCCTTGTTGTGCGTGAGCGAGGCGGCCAGCAGGTCGACGCGGCCCTGCTGCAGCTCGGGGATGCGCGCGGCCACGGCCAGCTGCTTGAACACTGGCTTCACGCCCAGCTTGGCGGCGATCGCGCGGCCGATGTCGACCTCGTAGCCGACCACGTCGCGGGTCTTCGGGTCGACGAAGCTGTTCGGCTCGTCGGTGCCGAGCACGCCGATGACGATCTCGCCCTTCTTCTGGATGTCGGCGAGCTGGTCGGCATGGGCGCCGACCGAGAACACCGCGGCGGCGGCCGCGACCAGCGTGGACAGGAACAGGCGCTTTTGCATGGGGTTTCTCTTCAGCATGTTGTTGGAATCAGGGTTCGCAGACTACCGAAGCCCGGCCGATCCGCGAACGACTGAATCCGGATAAGCAAAGGCGTGTCGGTTGGATGACGCCCGATCAGATGCGCGCCAGCGCGCCTTCGAGGTCGGCGCGTTGGTCAGCCAGGTCCTCGATGCCGACGCTCAGCCGCACCAGCGCATCGCTGATGCCCAGCTGCGCGCGCTGCTCGGCCGGAATCGTCGCGTGCGTCATCAGCGCCGGGTGCTCGATCAGGCTCTCGACGCCGCCCAGGCTCTCGGCCAGCGAGAACACCTCGCAGGCCTCGAGGAAGCGGCGCGAGCCGGCCAGGTCGGTCTTCAGCGTGACCGACACCATGCCGCCGAAGCCCTGCATCTGGCGCTTCGCCAGCGCATGCTGCGGGTGCGATTCGAGGCCCGGGTAGTGCACGCGCGCGACCTTCGGGTGGCGCTCCAGCCACTGCGCGAGTTCGGAGGCGTTCTCCGAATGACGCTGCATGCGCAGCGCGAGCGTCTTGATGCCGCGCAGCGTCAGGAAGCTGTCGAACGGCCCGGCGATCGCGCCGACCGCGTTCTGCAGGAAGCCCAGGCGCTCGGCATGGCCGGCCGCTTCGGCGCGCTGCCCGACCACGGCCACGCCACCGATGACGTCCGAGTGCCCGTTCAGGTACTTGGTGCTCGAATGCACGACCACGTCGAAGCCCAGCTCCAGCGGCCGCTGCACGTACGGGCTCGCGAAGGTGTTGTCGGCCACCGCCAGCAGGCCGTGCTCGTGCGCGATGCGGGCGATGGCCTCCAGGTCGGTCAGTTTCAGCATCGGGTTGCTCGGCGTCTCGACCCAGACCAGCTTCGTCTCGGGCCGGATCGCGGCGCGCAGCGCCTGCGGATCGGACAGATCGACGAAGCTGAACCGGTGGCCGGCGCTGCGCGTGCGCACCTTGTCGAACAGGCGGAAGGTGCCGCCGTACAGGTCGTCGCTCGCGACGATGTGCGCGCCGGCGTCCAGCAGCTCCAGCGTGGTCGAGATGGCAGCCAGCCCGGATGCGAACGCGAACGCGCGCGTGCCGCCTTCGAGGTCGGCGACACAGCGCTCCAGCGCCCAGCGCGTCGGGTTGTGCGAGCGGCCGTAGTCCAGGCCCTTGTGCACGCCGGGGCTCTGCTGCACGTAGGTCGAGGTGGCGTAGATCGGCGGCATGATCGCGCCGGTCGTCGGGTCGGGCGACTGCCCCGCGTGGATCACGCGGGTGGCGAACTGGTGGGTGTCCTTGGAGCTCATCGGCGTGCCTTGCGGAGGTGGTTCAGGAGATCGAAGCGGGTGATCAGGCCGTGGAATGTATCGCCGTCGGCGACGATCGCGACCAGGCCGCGGTCCAGCACCTGGCGCAGCGCGGCGATGCTCGAGCCGGGGCGCAGCGTCTCCAGCGCGGCGCTCATCGCCGAGCTGACGGTGTTGGCGTAGTGCGCCGGGTCGCCCTGCAGCTGCATCAGCACGTCGGACTCGTCGATCACGCCGGCGAGCCGCGTGCCGTCGAGCACCGGCAGCTGCGACACGTCGGCCAGCCGCATGCGCTGGAACGCGGTCAGCAGCGTGTCGTCGGGCGTCACGCTGACGACGCCGCCCTCGTCGGGCCGGCGCGCGACGATGTCGCGCAGGTCGCCGTACTGCGTGCGGGCCAGCAGGCCCTCGTCGATCATCCAGCTGTCGTTGTAGACCTTCGACAGGTAGCGCGTGCCGGTGTCGCACACGAAGGTGGCGACGCGCAGCGGCTTGGTCTGCGCGCGGCAGAAGCGCAGCGCGGTGGCCAGCAGCGTGCCGGTCGACGAGCCGCCCATCAGCCCTTCGGTGCGCAGCAGCTCGCGCGAGGTCGCGAAGCTCTCTTCGTCCGAGATGGAATACGCATGCTTGATGCCCGACAGGTCGGCGATCGGCGGGATGAAGTCTTCGCCGATGCCCTCCACGGCCCACGAGCCGGCCGGGCCATGGGTGCCGGTCAGCACCTGGTCGGCGAGGATGGAGCCCACCGGGTCGGCGAGCACGAATTCGAGCTTCGGCTGCACGCCGCGGAAGTAGCGCGTCAGCCCGGTCAGCGTGCCCGACGAGCCGACGCCGACGACGATCGCGTCGAGGTCGTGGCCGCTCTGCTCCCACAGCTCGGGGCCGGTGCCGCGTTCGTGCGCGAGCGGGTTGTTCGGGTTGTTGAACTGGTCGGCGAAGAACGAGTCGGGGATCTCCTTTGCGAGGCGCGCCGCGTAGTCCTGGTAGTAGGCCGGGTGGCCCTTGCCGACGTCGGAGCGCGTCGTGTGCACCTCGGCGCCGAGCGCCTTCAGGTGCAGCACCTTCTCGGTCGACATCTTGTCGGGCACGACCAGCACGACGCGGTAGCCCTTGGCACGCGCGACCAGCGCGAGGCCGAGGCCGGTGTTGCCGGCGGTCGCCTCGACGACGGTGCCGCCGGGGTGCAGCAGGCCGTCGCGCTCGGCGGCCTCGATCATCGAGACGCCGATGCGGTCCTTGATCGAGCCGCCGGGGTTCTGCGATTCGAGCTTCAGCAGCAGCGTGCACGGGCCGGTGTCGAGGCGCGTGACGCGCACCAGCGGCGTGTTGCCGATCAGGTCGAGCACAGCGGGGTGGGTGGTCGCGTTCATGTTTGTCTCCAGAATGGGCGAAGACGCGCGCCTCGTGAGCACGCGCCCCGTAGCCTGGATGCTAATCCGGGATGCATTTCGTCGAGGAGAACCCGGATTGGCATCCGGGCTACGGATCAGCGCTTGTTGGCGAGCTGTCGGATCACCGCGATGAACCGATCCACTTCGTCGCAGGTGTTGTAGAACGCCAGCGACGGCCGCACCGTCGCCTCGAGCCCGAAGCGGCGCAGGATCGGCTGCGCGCAATGGTGCCCGGTGCGCACCGCGATGCCCTCGCGGTTCAGCGCCTGCCCGACCTGCTCCGTCGAATACCCATCCAGCACGAACGACAGCACGCTCGCCTTGTCTTGCGCGGTGCCGACCAGCCGCACGCCGGGGATCGGCTGCAGCGCATGCGTCGCGTAGCCGAGCAGCGCGTGCTCGTACTGCGCGATCGCCTCCAGCCCGAGCCGCTGCACGTAGTCGATCGCGGCCCCCAGCCCGACCGCATCGGCGATGTTGCCGGTGCCGGCCTCGAAGCGCGTCGGCGCGCCGTGGTACACGGTCTTCTCGAAGGTGACGTCGGCGATCATGTTGCCACCGCCCTGCCAGGGCGGCATGTCTTCCAGGATCTCCTGCTTGCCGTACAGCACGCCGATGCCGGTCGGGCCGAACAGCTTGTGGCCGGAGAACACGAAGAAGTCCGCATCGATCGCGCGCACGTCGACCCGCATGTGCGACACCGACTGCGCGCCGTCGACCAGCGCCTTCGCGCCGGCCGCGTGGGCGAGCGCGACGATCTCCTGCACCGGCACCACGGTACCGAGCGCGTTCGACACCTGCGTCACCGCCACCAGCTTCGTCTTCGGCCCGAGCAGCTTGCGGTACTCGTCGAGCTTCAGTTGCCCGCGGTCGTCGACCGGGATCACGCGCAGCACCGCGCCCTTCTCGGCCGCCAGCTGCTGCCACGGCACGATGTTGGCGTGGTGCTCCAGGTGCGAGACGATGATCTCGTCGCCAGCGCCGATGTTCCTGGCGCCCCAGCTCTTGGCCACCAGGTTGATCGCCTCGGTGGTGCCGCGCACGAACACGATCTCGTCGACCGAGGCCGCGCCGAGGAAGCGCTGCACCGTCTTGCGCGCGCCTTCGTAGGCATCGGTCGCGCGCGCGGCCAGCTCGTGCGCCGCGCGGTGGATGTTCGAGTTCTCGTGTTCGTAGAAGTGGCTGATGCGGTCGATCACCGATTGCGGCTTCTGCGTGGTCGCGGCGTTGTCGAACCACACCAGCGGCCGGCCGTTGACGCGCTCCTGCAGGATCGGAAAGTCGCGCCGCACCGCGTTCACGTCGAAGGCCGGCTTCACCGGCGCGGCATGGGCCGGCTCGCCGAGCGCGCGCTGGCCCGGGTGGCGCGGCGTCTCGAGGAAGTAGAACGACGGCGTGGATGACGACAGAGCCGGCGCGACACCGGCGGCCGAGCTGCCGAAGCGGCCGTCCCAGGCCGGTGCCGCGCTGTAGCCCAGGTCGGGCACGCCGTTGCCGGCCGCCGCATGCGGCTGCGATGACGGCAGCTGCGCCGCGAGCGCAGCCGGATGCTGCGGCGAACTCGGCAGCAGGTTGCTGCCAGGCACGGCCGCCGTCAGCGGCTGCACGTTCGGCGTCGCCGGGCCGGTGCTGCCCGGCGGCGGCGTGAAGCCGGCCGGGTGTGCATTCGCCGGCACCGACGGCACCGAAGACGGCACCGCGCCGGGCCAGTTCGCGAAGAGTTCCCCCGCCAGCTTCGCGATCGCTGCGGGGTCGAACGCGTCGATCGTGCTCATCACTTGTACGTGTCGGGATACTCGTGGAACTTGCCGATCTCGACATCCTCGAGCACGGCCAGCGCGTCGGGCACCTGCACCGCGAGCGAGCAGTACAGCGAGATCAGGTACGACGAGATCGCGTTGCGGTTGATGCCCATGAAGCGCACCGACAGCCCGGGGCTCTGCTCGCCGGCGAGGCCCGGCTGGTACAGCCCGACGACGCCCTGGCGCTTCTCGCCGACGCGCAGCAGCAGGATCTTGCTCTTGCCGTCGGCCACCGGTACCTTGTCGGACGGGATCAGCGGGATGCCGCGCCAGGTGATGAACTGCGAGCCGAACAGGCTCACCGTCGGCGGAGGCACGCCGCGGCGGGTGCATTCGCGGCCGAACGCGGCGATGGCCAGCGGGTGCGTCAGGAAGAACGCCGGCTCCTTCCAGACCTTGCTCAGCAGTTCGTCCAGGTCGTCGGGCGTCGGCGCACCGGTCAGCGGGAACACGCGCTGGTCGTCGGCGACGCTGGCCAGCAGCCCGTAGTCCGGGTTGTTGATCAGCTCGCTCTCCTGCCGCTCCTTGATGGTCTCGATCGTCAGGCGCAGCTGCTCCTTGATCTGGTCGTGCGGGCTGCTGTAGAGGTCGGAGATGCGGGTGTGCACGTCCAGCACGGTGCTGACCGCGTTCAGGAAGTACTCGCGCGGCTGCTCGTCGTAGTCGACATAGGTGCTGGGCAACTCGCCCTCGTCGCGCTGCGACGAGCAGGCCACCAGCACGTCCTGCGGGTTCTTGACGGTGTTCAGGCGGTAGATGCCGGCCTCGACGGGCACCCACTGCAACAGGTGCGTGAGCCAGCGCGGCGTCAGCGTCGCGAGGGTCGGCGCGGTCTTGGTCGCGTTGGCAAGTTGCCGGGCGGCGTGGTCGCCAAGGGCCAGCTGTTGCTGGGTGTCAGCCATGGAGGGACTCCTGAAACGAAAAACGAATGAAGTTATGCGGGGATCAGATAAGCGGCGGGAGTGTCGCCAGCGCTTGCGCGCCGATCAACCGGCTATCGCCATCAAAGGGTGACTCGTGCGTCATGTCATCAGGCGGGGGTCCCCAGTTCGAAGCGCGCGATCAGCGACGACAGGCTGATGCCCAGCGCCGCGGCGAGCTTGGCGGCGGTCTCGATCGACGGCATCACGGTGCCGCGCTCGATCTCGCCGAGGTAGGAGCGGTTCAGGTCGGCGCGGCCGGCCAGTTGCTCCTGCGACCAGCCGCGGTCCTCGCGGGTCACGCGCACGACCTGGCCGAAACGCTGTCGCAATGTCGAGGTCATGGCCGACGGTCCTGGCGAGTCGTCGCCTGCGTCACCTGGCTGCCCGGCGGCACGTCGTCAGTCACCCAGACGTTGCCGCCGATGGTGGAGCCGCGGCCGATCACGATGCGCCCGAGCAGCGTCGCGCCGGCGTAGATCACCACGTCGTCCTCGACCTGCGGGTGGCGCGCGAGGCCCTTGCGGATCTTGCCGTCGTCGTCGGTCGGGAAGCGCTTCGCGCCCAGCGTCACCGCCTGGTAGACGCGCACCCGCTCGCCGATCACCGCGGTCTCGCCGATCACGACGCCGGTGCCGTGGTCGATGAAGAAGCCGGCGCCGATGGTCGCGCCTGGGTGGATGTCGATGCCGGTGCGGCCATGCGCCAGCTCGGCGACGATGCGCGCCAGCAGCGGCACGCCCAGTTCGTACAGCCGGTGCGCGACGCGGTGGTGCACCATCGCATCGATGCCGGGGTAGCACAGCAGCACCTCGTCGACGCTGCGGGCGGCCGGGTCGCCGTGGAAGGCGGCCAGCACGTCGCTGTCGAGCAGGCCGCGGATCGCAGGCAGCGACGCGGCGAAGCGGCGCACCAGGTCTTCGGCATCGACCTCGTGCCGGCCGGCATGGCGCAGCTCGAGCCGCACCTGCGCGCACAGCGCATGCAGCAGCGTGTCGAGCGTGTGGCCGATGTACCAGTCCTCGCTGTCCTGGCGCAGGTCCGGCGGGCCGAGCCGCATCGKGAACAGCACGCCGCGCAGCGATTCGACGATGCCCTGCAGCGCTTCGCGCGACGGCAGTTCGCGGCCACCGGGCTCGCGCTGGCGTTGCTGCGACTCGCGCCAGCGGGTGCGCGCAGCGCGCAGGCCGGCGACGACGTCGGCCACGTCGAAGGCGGATGCCGACATGACTAGTCCTGGATCCACGGAAGCCCGTGGAAGCGCCAGCCGTCGTCATGGCCGCGCTGGCCCTGCGCATTCAGCTCGCCCTCGAAGCCTTCGCTGACGTTGAAGGCCTGCGCGAAACCGGCCTTGGTTGCGGCCTCGGCTGCTGCTGCCGAGCGCTTGCCGCTGCGGCACAGCAGCAGCACGACGGCGGGCTTGGCGACCTTGGCCTCCAGCTCGCGCACGAAGCGCGGGTTGCGCGTCAGGCTGGTGCCGGTGGCCCAGGGCACGTGCACGCTCTCGGCGACGTGGCCGACGAACTTGCGCTCCTCGGCGGTGCGCACGTCGACCAGCACGGCCTGGCCGCTGCGGGTCAGCGCCCAGGCATCGGCCGGCGACAGGCTGCCGGCGAACGGCAGCTTGCCGTCGCGGGCGCGCTGGCGGGCCTCTTCGAGCACGGTGGGGCGAGGAAATTCTGCGAGGACGGCGGACATGGCGGTCTCCTTCATCAATCGAGTCGGATGAAGGCTATCGCCACCAAATGCCGCGGCGAACGAAGAAAAGCGCGCTTCGATATCTGCCCGCGTCGTGTGTCGCATGAGCACATCCGAAAACCTTCGTTCGCCCGGCACGGGCCGCGCCGTACCGTGCAGTCCTTGAAGCGTTGCACCCCACACGAGGAGGAGAACCCATGACATACGCAGCACGTCGCGCCCTGGCCATCGCGCTGGGCTTGTTCGCCACTGCCGGCATCGCGCAGGCCCAGGTTCGCATCGCCTACCAGACCGTCGTCGAGCCTGCCAAGGTCGCGCAGGCCGACGGCCTGTATGAGAAAGCCACCGGCCAGGCCATCGAATGGCGCAAGTTCGAGAGCGGTGCCGAAGTGATCACCGCGGTCGCGTCGGGCGACATCCAGATCGGCTACGTCGGCTCCAGCCCGCTGGCCGCGGCCGCGAGCCGGGAGCTTCCGATCGAGACCATCCTGGTCGCCGCCGAGATCGGGAGCGCCGAGGCACTGGTCGTGCGCAACGGTTCGGGCATCACGAAGCCGGCCGACCTGGTCGGCAAGAAGGTGGCCGTGCCGTTCGTGTCGACCACGCACTACAGCCTGCTGGCCGCGCTGAAGCACTGGGGCATCGACGCGAAGAAGGTAAACGTCGTCAACCTGCGCCCGACCGAGATCACCGCGGCCTGGCAGCGCGGCGACATCGACGCCGCCTACGTGTGGGATCCGGCGCTCGGCAGGATCAAGGAGAGCGGCAAGCTGCTGACCAGCTCGGCCGAGGTGGCGACCTGGGGCGCACCGACTTTCGACGCGTGGATCGTGCGCCGCGACTTCGCGCAGAAGAACCCCGAGTTCGTCGCGCAGTTCGTGCGCATCACCGGCGAGGCGTATGCCGCCTACCGCAAGGATGCGTTGGCCTTCGTCGCGAACCAGGCCAACGTCGACAAGATCGTCAAGCTGACCGGTGCCGCCGCGGCCGACGTGCCCGAGCTGCTGGCCGGCTCGAAGTTCCCGACGCTCGCGGAACAGGCATCTCCCGCGCTGTTGGGAGGCGGAACGATCAAGGCACTCACCGACACCGCGAAGTTCCTGAAGGAGCAGGGCAAGGTCGACAAGGTGCTGGCCGACTACGGCAGCTATGTGAGCGTGAAGCACGTGCAGGCCGCGGCCAAGGCCTCGGGCCAGGCCGTCGCGGCAGCACGCTGACACGCCAACGAACAAGACACGAAGGAGTTCACGCCGTGGTCGAACTGCAGGCGGTCACTGTAGGGTACCGGGGTGCTGCAGGGTCGACCACGGCTGTGAACACCCCCGTGCTGGATGCCATCGACTGGCAGGTGCCGCCAGGGGCGCTGGCGGTGCTGCTGGGGCCTTCGGGCTGCGGCAAGTCCAGCTTGTTGAACGTCATCGCCGGCTTCGTGACACCCAGCGGCGGGCGGGTGTCGGTGTCGGGCCGGCCGATCACCGGTCCCGGCGCGGACCGCGGCGTCGTGTTCCAGGACGACGCGCTGCTGCCCTGGCTCGACGTGCTGAACAATGTCGCCCTGCCCTTGCGCCTGCGCGGTGGGGGCCGCGCTGCGCGCGAGGACAGGGCGCGCGGGTTCCTCGCGCTGGTCGGCCTGGAGGGCTGCGAGACGCGGCCGGTGTGGGAGCTGTCGGGCGGCATGCGCCAGCGCGTCGGCATCGCCCGCGCATTGGCGGCCGACCCCGAGGTGCTGCTGATGGACGAGCCGTTCGGCGCGCTCGATGCGCTGACGCGCGAGCGCATGCAGGAGCTGCTGCTGAAGGTCTGGCAGGCCACCGGCAAGACCATCGTGCTGGTGACGCACGGCGTCGAGGAGGCGGTGTTCCTCGCGACCGACCTGGTGGTGCTGTCGCGCCGGCCGGCGCGCATCGTGGAGCACCGTGCGCTGGACTTCGGCCGCCGCCATGCGCAGGGCGAGGCGGCGCGGGCGATCAAGTCGCTGCCCGAGTTCGTCGCGGTGCGCGAGCAGGTGCTGGGCGCGGTGTTCGCGCAGGATGAAGCGCTGCACTGAACCCACGATGGATGCCATTTCCCCGATGACGGTGCGCGTGCTGACGCAGCCCGCCGCGCTGGACGACGAGTCCGCCAGGCCGCCGGCCGCACGCGAGGCCACCGCGCCGCTGTGGTCGCGCCCCGTCGTGATCAGCCTGCTGAGCGTGCTGGTGCTGCTGGCCGCGTGGCAGGCGGTGACGGCGGCGCGCTGGATCGAGCCCCTCTTCCTGCCGCCGCCCGCCGCGGTGTGGGAGAAGTTCGTGCGCGTGGCCGGCGAGGGCTACATGGATGCCACGCTGTGGCAGCACGCCGGCGCGAGCCTCGCGCGCGTCGCGCTGGCGCTGGGCATCGCGGTGCTGACGGCCATCCCGCTCGGGCTGTGGATGGGCCTGTCGCCGACCGCACGCGGCGTGTTCGATCCGCTGATCGAGTTCTACCGGCCGGTGCCGCCGCTGGCCTACCTGCCGCTGATCGTGATCTGGTTCGGCATCGGCGAGCTGTCGAAGGTGCTGCTGATCACGCTCGCGATCTTTGCGCCACTGGTGATCGCGACCGCCACCGGCGTGCGCCAGGTCGACGAGACGCGCCGCCGCGCCGCGCAGGCCTTCGGCGCGACGCGCTGGCAGCTGCTGCGCCACGTGGTGCTGCCGACGGCGCTGCCGGAGATCCTGACCGGGCTGCGCGTCGGGCTCGGGGTCGGCTGGTCGACGCTGGTCGCGGCCGAACTGGTCGCCGCGACGCGCGGCCTGGGCTTCATGGTGCAGTCGGCCGCGCAGTTCCTGGCCACCGACATCGTGCTGCTGGGCATCTTCACGATCGCGCTGGTCGCGTTCGGGCTGGAGCTGGGCTTGCGGGCGCTGCAGCGGCGGCTGGTGCCGTGGCAGGGGCGGGGGTGATGGCGGTGGGTTTGCAGATCGCGCCGCTCGGCCCGGCGCTCGGCGCGCTGGTGTCCGGCATCGACCTGCGCGAGCCGCTCAGCGATGCCGCGCACGACAATCTGCTCGGCGCGCTGCTGCGCCACCATGTGCTGTTCTTCGAGAACCAGCCCGTCACGCCGCAGCAGCAGCGCGACCTGGCGGAGCGCTTCGGCGGCCTGCACATCCACCCGATCTACCCGCACGTGGCCGAGGTGCCCGAGATCATCGTGCTCGACACCGACGCGAAGAACCTGCCGGACAACGACAACTGGCACACCGATGTCACCTTCATCGAGACGCCGCCGATGGGCGCGCTGCTGTCGGCGCGGCAGCTGCCGCCGTCGGGCGGCGACACGCTGTGGGCGAGCGGCATCGCGGCGTTCGAGAGCCTGTCGGCACCGCTCAAGCGTATGCTCGATGGCCTGACGGCCGAGCACGACATGGTGAAGTCCTTTCCCGCGCACCGCTTCGCCCGCACGCCCGACGAGCGCGTGCGCTGGGACGACGCGCGCGCGAAGAACCCGCCGGTGATTCATCCGGTGATCCGCACGCACCCGGTCAGCGGGCTGCGCGGCCTGTTCGTCAACGAGGGCTTCACGACCCACATCGTCGAACTGGCCGCGAAGGAGAGCGACGCGCTGCTGCGGCTGCTCTTCGAGCACGTGGCCAAGCCGGAGCACACGGTGCGCTGGCGTTGGAAGCTGCACGACCTGGCCTTCTGGGACAACCGGCTGACGCAGCACTACGCCACCGCCGACTACCTGCCGCACCGCCGCGTGATGCACCGTGCGACGGTGCTGGGCGACAAACCGTTCTGATGCGCTGATGGCACTCTCGCTGCAGCAGCACGTGCCGGTGATCGACCTGGCGTCGCCGGAGCCCGAGGTGGCGCGGCGGATCGGCGAGGCCTGCCGCGCGCATGGCTTCTTCTACGTCGTCGGCCATGGCGTCGACGAGGCCTTGATGGACCGGCTGGAAGACCTGAGCCGCCGCTTCTTCGCGCTCGATGAGCCGACCAAGCTGCAATGGCGCATGGCGCTCGGTGGCAGGGCGTGGCGCGGCTACTTTCCTCTGGGCGGCGAGCTGACCTCGGGGCGGCCCGACTGGAAGGAAGGCCTGTACCTTGGCGAGGAACTCGGGGATGACGATCCGCGCGTGCAGGCGCGCATGCCGGTGCATGGGCGCAACCTGTTCCCCGAGCATCCGTCGCTGCCTGGCTTTCGAGAGACGCTGCTCGCGACGATGAGCGCGCTGACAGGCCTGGGCCACCGCGTGATGCGCGCCATCGCGCAGAGTCTGGCGCTGCCGCCCGGCTACTTCGCCGAGCGCTGCACCGCCGATCCGCTGATCCTGTTCCGCCTGTTCAACTACCCGACGCGGCCGGTGCCGGCCGGCACCGATGCGCAGTGGGGTGTGGGTGAGCACACCGACTACGGGCTGCTGACACTGCTGCGCCAGGACGACGTGGGCGGCCTGCAGGTCAATACGCGCGAGGGCTGGATCGAGGCGCCGCCGGTGCCGCGCAGCTTCGTCTGCAACATCGGCGACATGCTGGACCGCATGACGGGCGGGCTGTACCGCTCGACGCCGCATCGCGTGTGCCTGAACACCTCGGGCCGCGACCGCCTGTCGTTCCCGTTCTTCTTCGACCCGGCCTTCGACGTGCGGGTGCAGCCGATCGAGGGCCTGCCGCCGGCCGACGACGACAGTGCGACGCGCTGGGACCGCGCGAACCCGCATGCATTCGACGGGACGTATGGGGACTACCTGCTGGGGAAGGTGGGGAAGGTGTTTCCGCAGCTGAGGGATCAGGTGCTCTGACGCAGGGAAGAGCCTGTCGGATTGGATTTCTCCCAACCATGTTGAGAGCTTTGGTCCCGGAAGGCCTGCGCATTTCACGAGAACACGTCGAGGCCGTCTTCCGGCGATGTCAGGTGCAAGGCTTCGAAGAGGGTGCGGGGGGAGTCTGCCTGTTGCACCCGAAGCATGAGCTGATCCCACGAATCGTCGTCTAGCAGCCACTCATCGCGATGCGTTTCCCGATTCAGGCAGTCGAGGATCATCCGTCGGGTTTCTTCTAGGGGCGGCGTCTTCGCTTCTCCAAAGACGAGCGTGAGATGTCTCTCGCCGCCGAGCGTCAGCCATTCAAACGGCCATGGCAGCCCCGGATCGATGGACCTGCCCAGCAAGAAGTCAGCAATCGGAAGCACCGCGCCGCAGGGCAACAGGATCACAGCATCTGGATAGTCGGCCTTCAAGCGTCGGCGGCTCTTCTGGGTGCGTTCGAGCCCACGCTGATTCAACGGGAGGAGTGATCCCTTGTGCTGGTCGACCAGCAGCACGACAACGGGATCGGCGACTGCGCGTGGCCTATCGACACTCACAATCATCTCCTTGGCCCGATCCCAGGGCCGTCGTAGCCAGGCCGCCAGCAAGCTCACCAGCCCACAGCGGGCCGCCCAGCGGCGCGAGCGTCGGATGGCGCGAGAGCCAATTGTTGAACTGGGCACTGATCACGTTGACGTTCCACGGCTGATTCTTGACGGCGTCTGGCATGTGCCGTCCCAATCCCTGATTTCGTTCCAGAAGCCAATGGTGGGCATTGTGAGTACCGCCGTCATAGTCTTCGATATTTCGGCGATACCACCTGCGCCAGTTGGCGCCGTAGAGTCTGGATCCGGTCTTGATCTTGCCGGCCCCCTTCAGCAGACCGTTCAGCAGCCCTCCACCGGTCATGCTCAGGCCTACATCCATCCAGTTGACGCACTTCCAGCGGCCGCCGTTTTGGTAGAGCTGCCACGCGAGATCTGCTCCACCGAACACGATGCCCCAAGCGAAGAGGCCGTCGGGATCGACAAAGCTGACTGGATTCCCGTTCGCATAGGTGTACGTCGACAGGTTCCCGCCCATCAGCCCGATCGGGTCGCTCTGCGTGTACTGACCACCTTGTGGGCTGTAGTACCGAAACCCGTTGTAGAACAAGCCCGATTCCGCATCCGCGTATTGCCCAGGGAAGCGCAGGTTGAAGATGAAGTTTCCGAGCCCCTGTGGATTGGTCTCGGGCGCTGTCGTCCCGAAAGGCTCTGACCACCAACGCCAGCGCATCCGGTTGTGGAGGTCGACCACCACGCGTGGCGTGTCGATGTGATCAGCGTGGATGTAGAACACCTCGGGTGCGCCAGCCGGGTCAGCAGGGTCTGGCATGAAGACGGCGACCGGAGTGTCGTCCAGCCAGATGTATTCGCGCAGGGCCTTGCCGGTGTGATCGTATTCGCCGAGTAAATGACCGTCGGGGTCATAGACGAACACGGTGGTGTGTTCGACAGTTCGGTTGTCGGACTTGCGAATGCGCTGACCGAGCGCGTCATAGGCGTAGCTCGTCATCACGCCATTGCGGCTGAGGGTGGCTACCTGCCCTGCGAGGTTGTGGCCAACCACGAACGCTCGTCCTGCGCCGGTGAGTTCGGCCAGGTTTCCGGCTGCATCGTGTACCAGGCGGACCTCGGGATTGCTCACGGACAGCAGTCGATTGCTGGCCGGGTCGATGCCGTAGGTCTGCGAGTTGCCGTTGAGGCTGAGCAAGGTTCGGTTGCCGTTTGTGTCGTGCTCGATGCGCCAGCTTGCCGTTGTGGAGACGACTCCTGTCAGGTGGTCATTCGCATCGAAGCTGAACTGCTGGTCCAGCATCGGCCGCGCCGTGCCGTCGCGTGCCAAGTGAGTGAAGCTGACGATCCGATCGGCCTCGTCGTAGCGTAGGTCGCGTATCGCATCGCCCAGCGGATAGCGAACCAACCGTCCTGCCAGATCTCGCGTGCGGTCATGACGTATCGGGCCGGTCGCGGTCGCCCAGCTCCATCCGCGCACCGCGGCACCGAAGGGTTCCCAGGTCACTTGGCTGATGAGTGTTCTCGGCTGCGCTTCCGCTTGTGCCGCCAGTCCCATCGCCTCGATGCGCCCCGCGTTCCATGTGATGTGCAATTGGCGCCCGGACGGATACGTGATGCGTGTCAGCCGTGTTTGCACATAGCCGTACTCAGTGACGTGGATCAGCGCAACGGCATGAGCACCCGAGGCAGGCTCGATGCGCTGGGTGGCCTTCACCAGTTCGCGGCCTTCTCCGTAAAGGTATCGAGTGGATCCTGCAGGGAACGAGGTGCTCGTCAGGTTTCCGTGGCCGAAGCCGGACAGCGGCCCGGTCTCATCGTAGGTCCAACGCAGCACCTCGTCGGTCGCCCTGGCACGGCTGTAGCGCGCCAATGTCGGCCTGTGCTGCCAGTCGTGCTCGAACCAGCCGGCGACGCCGCGGCCGTCCAACGACTTCGCCAGATTGTGTGCGCCGTCGTAGTGAAACTCGGCCGTGCCGCCGTCCGGACTGATGATCTTTGCGATCCGACCCCAGCCATCGCGCTCGTAGCGAGTCGCCAAGTTGCGCGGGTCAATGACCTGCAGCGGCCGCCCAGCCGCGTCGTGGCCCAGACGGGTGGTGCCACCCGTGGGATCGGTGATCGTCTCGACGCGGCCCAACCTGTCGCGGCTCAGCCGCATCGACAGGTCGAGGGTGCCGCTGCCGCGCGCCATTCGCGTCATGCGGCCTTCGGCGTCGTACTCGTAGTCGGTGATCGATGCCGGAGAGTCCGGCACGGGCGGCAGAGGCTGTCCGACGGACAGCACCGGCGCACCGGTGACAAAAGCCAGCAGCAGCGTCTTCATGGCTGTGTCGCTCCAGGACGAACACTGCGTTGCGCCCGGCCCAACGCGTCCATGCCGCGCACCAGCATGGCCCGGACGCTGCCATCCGGGTCGTTCACCCGCTCACCGATCAGCTGGCTGGCCTTGTCAAGCTGGTACTCGATCCGACTGCCGGTGTTGTCGTAGTGGGCGACGAGACGGTGTGCGTCGTCGTAGTCGAATCCCAGCCAGGTTTGATCCGGCAGCGTGATACGGGTCAGCTGGCCGACCGGGTCGTAGGTGAAGCGTGTTGTGTGCGGCCCTTCGGTATGGCTCAGCAGCCGGCCGCGCAGGTCGTAGGTGTTCAGCGTCACGACGCAGTCGGGGGAAACGCTGCGCAGCAGCAGACCGTTGGCGTCGTAGTCCGTGAACATCGTGACCTTGCCGTCCGGCGTGGTGATGGATTTCAGGTCGCCGCGTCGATGGCGGCCTGGCTCGGTGCCGGGGCAAGGCTCGGCGAGCGCGGTGGGTGTGCAGCACAGGGCCGCCAAGGCCGTGCCCCAGGCGCGAAGCCACGAAAGGCGTCGAATGCTCATCTATTCTTCTCCCTGATCTGGCGGTTGCATTGCGAGCGCGCAGTCTCGTGAACTCGCGCCGGCCACGTCAGGTGAAAGATGTCCGGGTCACATTCCCGAGATATCGGGTTCTCGAAAAGCGATGGCTGTGGGTGCCTATGCGCCCAGCCAATAAGCAAACCCACTTTCATTCGTTGGCGTTCGATGCACCGGTCCCTATCGTGGCGGCTCGTCGTCATCACCGGGCACCACCCCGCCCGACCCGCCATGAAGATCGTCAGCATTTCCGGCAGTCCCTCGCTCCGATCGCGCTCGGGCTGGCTGCTCCAGCTCGCGCAAACGAGGCTCGAAGGCACGGCCGACACCAGCCGCCTGATCGCGGTGCGCGAGCTGCCTGCCGCGCCGCTGCTGCACGCCGATGCGCGCAACGCCCCGATCCGCGCGGCCCTCGACGAGGTGCGCGACGCTGACCTGCTGCTCGTCGCGACCCCCATCTACAAGGCCGCGTACAGCGGCCTGCTGAAGCTGTTCCTCGACCTGCTGCCCACCGACGGCCTGCGCGGCAAGACCGTGCTGCCGCTGGCCACCGGCGGCAGCCTCGCCCACCTGCTCGCGCTCGACTACGCGCTGAAGCCGGTGCTGTCCGCCCTCGGCGCCCGCGACATCCTCGACGGCGTGTTCGCCACCGATGCGCAGCTGGTGCCGCACGAATCCGGTGGCTATGTTCCCGATGACGCGCTGGTCGAACGCCTCGACCGCGCGCTGCAACCCTTGTCTCCTCGCCCGCTTGCCATGAACGCCGGGTGATTCGGCACCCCGGCGCCGCAAGGGGCCGGGGTGTCTTTATCCTTCTTCGTCCACCTCCGGAAGTACCACCATGAACCTGCGGATCGACTCGCTGTTCTCGACGCGCCGCCGCCTCGGCCTCGTGCTGACCCTGGCCCTCGGCCTCGTCGCCGGCCCGGCCCTCGCGCAGACCCGCAGCGAGCTGCGCATCGGCTACCAGAAGTACGGCACGCTGACGATCCTGAAGGCGCGTGGCGACCTCGAGAAGCGCCTCGCGCCGCAGGGCGTCGACGTCAAGTGGACCGAGTTCCCGGCCGGCCCGCAGCTGCTCGAAGGCCTGAACGTCGGCTCGATCGATTTCGGCACCGTCGGCGAAGCACCGCCGATCTTCGCGCAGGCGGCCGGCGCCGACCTGGTCTACGTCGCGAACCAGCCACCCGCACCGGCCGGCGAGGCGATCGTCGTCGCGAAGGAGTCGCCGATCCGCTCGGTGGCCGGGTTGAAGGGGAAGAAGGTCGCGCTGAACAAGGGCTCCAACGTCCATTACCTGCTGGTGAAGGCGCTCGAGAAGGCCGGCATCAAGTACGGCGAGATCCAGACCGTGTTCCTCGCGCCGGCCGATGCGCGCGCCGCGTTCGAGCGCGGCAGCGTCGACGCCTGGGTCATCTGGGATCCGTTCCTGGCCGCGGCCGAGAAGCAGCTCGGCGCGCGCGTGCTCGCCGATGGCCGTGGCCTGGTCTCGAACCACCAGTTCTACCTCGCATCGCGGCCCTATGCCGACAAGCAGCCGCAGGTGATCCGCGCGATCGTCGAAGAGCTCGCCCGGCTCGACCGCTGGGCCGAGGGCAACAGCCGCGAGGTGGCCGCCTTCCTCGCGCCGCAGATCGGGCTCGACATCGGCGTGGCCGAAGTCGCCGCCGGCCGCTTCGCCTACGGCATCGTGCCGATCACGCCGACCGTGGCCGCGCAGCAGCAGAAGATCGCCGATGCGTTCTTCGAACTGAAGCTGATCCCGAAGGCGATCCGCATCTCCGATGCGCTGCCGACGGCGCTGAAGACCGCGAGCACGCCATGAGTTTCACGCGACGCGAACTGCTGCAGGCGAGCCTCGGCGCGGCCGCGGTGTCGCTGCCGGGGTTCGCGCATGCGGCTGAATCGGCACCCGCGCAGCTGCGCATCGGCTTCCAGAAGGCAGCCGTCAACCTCGTCGTGCTGAAGCAGCAGGGCGCACTGGAAAAGCGTTTCCCGGCCAGCACCGTCAAGTGGATCGAGTTCCCGGCCGGGCCGCAGCTGCTGGAGGCGCTGGCCGTCGGCAGCCTCGAGTTCGGCCTGACCGGCGACACGCCGCCGGTGTTCGCGCAGGCCGCCGGCAAGGACCTGCGCTACGTCGGCGCCGAGCCGCCGAAGCCGCTGTCGTCGGCCCTTCTCGTGAAGCCCGATGCGCCGCTGAAGACGCTGGCCGACCTGAAGGGCCGCAAGGTCGCGCTGCAGAAGGGGTCGAGCGCCCACTACCTGCTGGTGCGCGCGGTCGACCGCGCCGGGCTGCAGTGGTCCGACATCCAGCCGGTGTACCTCGCGCCGTCCGACGCGCGCGCCGCGTTCGAGCGCGGCAGCGTCGACGCCTGGGCGATCTGGGACCCGTACTACGCCGCCGTCGAGCTCGACCTGAAACCGCGCGTGCTGGCCAACGGCCGCGACCTGTCGAGCAACAACTCGTTCTACCTCGCGTCGCGCGCGCTCACCGAGCAGCACCCGCAGGCCGTGCTGGCGCTGCTGGCCGAGCTGAGCCGCGCCGATGCCTGGGTGCAGGCCCACCGCAAGGAGGCGGCGCAGCTGATCTCCGATTTCAGCGGGCTGAGCCTCGCGACCACCCATTTGTTCATCTCGCGCCGCCCGGTCTCGCCGACCGCACCGCTGACGCCGGCGATCGTCGCCGACCAGCAGCGCGTGGCCGATGCGTTCGCGCGGCTCGGCCTCCTCCCGCAGGTGGTGCGCGTCGCCGACATCGTCTGGTCCCCTACTTCGAAGTCCCTATGAAGATCCTCTGGTTCATCCCCACGCACGGCGATTCGCGCTACCTCGGCACCAGCAAGGGCGCGCGTGCCGCGACCTTCGACTATTTCAAGCAGGTCGCGATCGCGGCCGACAGCCTGGGCTACGAAGGCGTGCTGCTGCCGACAGGCCGCTCCTGCGAAGACTCGTGGGTGCTCGCCGCGAGCCTGATCGACGCGACGCGGCGCCTGAAGTTCCTGGTCGCGCTGCGGCCGGGGCTGGTGCAGCCGGTGCAGTCGGCGCGCATGGCCGCGACTTTCGACCGCCTGTCGGGCGGACGCCTGCTGGTCAACCTGGTGACCGGCGGCGATGCCGAAGAACTGGAGGGCGACGGCCTGTTCCTGCCGCACGCGCAGCGCTACGAGCTGTCGCGCGAGTTCCTGACGATCTGGCGTGAAGTTCTCGCGAAGAGCCACGACAACGAAGCGATCGACCACGAGGGCGAGCACCTGCGCGTGAAGGGCGGCAAGGTGCTGTATCCGCCGATCAACAAGCCGTACCCGCCGATCTTCTTCGGCGGTTCGTCGGACGAAGCGCACGAGCTCGCCGCGCAGCAGCTGGACACCTACCTGACCTGGGGCGAACCGCCGGCGGCCGTCGCCACCAAGGTGGCCGACATCCGCCAGCGCGCCGCGAAGCACGGCCGCACGCTGGAGTTCGGCATCCGCCTGCACGTGATCGTGCGCGAGACCGAGGACGAAGCCTGGCGCGCCGCGGCCGAACTGGTGTCGCACCTCGACGAAGAGACCGTCGCGCGTGCGCAGCAGAAGTTCGCGCAGATGGATTCGGTCGGCCAGCGCCGCATGGCCGAACTGAACAAGGGCAGGTTCAACCCGAAGAACGTGCGCGAGGGGCTCGAGGTGGCGCCGAACCTGTGGGCCGGCGTCGGCCTGGTGCGCGGCGGGGCCGGCACCGCGCTGGTGGGCGACCCGCAGCAGGTGGCCGACCGCATCCAGGAGTACGCGGCGCTCGGGCTGGAGTACTTCATCCTCAGCGGCTACCCGCACCTGGAAGAGGCGCACCGCTTCGCCGAACTGGTGTTCCCGCTGCTGCCGGTGAACCTGCGGGAACGGCTGGCCGGCCAGGTGCTCACCGGCCCGTTCGGCGAGGTCGTCGCCAACACCTACGTGCCCCAGGTTTCGCAAAGCTGATCACCATGCCCGACTTCCGCAGCGTCGACCACGTGCAGTTGCCCATTCCCCTTGGCGGCGCCGTGCGGGCCCGCGCGTTCTGCGAGGACGCGCTCGGCCTGCGCGAGGCAACCGCCTCGAACTGATCGAACCCCACCACCCTGATGCGGAGACGCAGCACCGTGTCACGGACATCCGGATCGCCGTTTAGAGCGACCTTCGACGGCGTGCGCCGGCGCCTGCTGCCCTGGCTGCTGCCGGTCGCGGTGCTGCTCGCGTGGGAGCTGTCGTCGCGCAGCGGCTGGCTGTCCACGCGCGTGCTGCCGGAGCCGCTGGCCGTCGTGAAGGCGTTCTGGGCGCTGCTGCTGTCCGGCGAGATGGCGCAGCACGTGGCCACCAGCACCGGTCGGGCGCTGGCCGGTTTCGCGATCGGCGGCGGGCTCGGCCTGCTGCTGGGGCTTGCGACCGGCTCGTGGCGCGCGGCCGAGACGCTGCTCGACTCGACGCTGCAGATGGTGCGCAACATCCCGACGCTGGCGCTGATCCCGCTGGTGATCCTGTGGTTCGGCATCGAGGAGTCGGCCAAGCTGTTCCTGGTGTCGCTGGGCGTCTTCTTCCCGGTCTACATCAACACCTTCCACGGCATCCGCTCGGTCGACAAGGGGTTGATCGAGATGGCGCGCAGCTACGGGTTGTCGGGCTGGGCGCTGTACCGGCACGTGATCCTGCCGGGCGCGCTGCCGTCGATCCTGGTCGGCGTGCGTTTCTCGCTCGGCTTCATGTGGGTGATCCTGATCGTCGCCGAGACGATCTCGGCGCAGGCCGGCATCGGCTACATGACGATGAACGCGCGCGAGTTCCTGCAGACCGACGTGGTGCTGGTCGGCATCCTGCTGTACGCGCTGCTCGGCAAGCTGGCCGACGTATTGGCCAAGGGATTGGAGCGCTGGTGGCTGCGCTGGAACCCGGCGTATCAGGTGGCGAAATGATGTTCAAGAGGATGGCGATGTTGCCCTCGCAGATCGAGTTGCAGAGCATGGCGTTTGCGGGCGAGTCGGCCGGCGACGCGACCTTGCGCGAGTCGAGCGCCGCGGTGCCGCGCCGCAGCGCGCCGGCCGGCATCGGCCTGCAGGTGAGCGGCCTGTCGAAGCGCTTCGGCGAGCGCGAGGTGCTGTCCGGCATCGACCTGCGCGTCGACCCGGGCGAGTTCGTCGCGATCGTCGGGCGCAGCGGCTGCGGCAAGAGCACGCTGCTGCGGCTGGTGGCCGGGCTGGAAGAGGCGAGCGCCGGTGCGCTGAGCCTCGACGGCGCACCGCTCGCGCAGCACAGGAGCGACCTGCGCTTCATGTTCCAGGATGCGCGGCTGCTGCCGTGGAAGCGCGTGATCGACAACATCGCGCTCGGGCTGGATGCGGCCGATGGGCGCGAGCGCGCGCTGGAAGCGCTGGCGCAGGTCGGCCTGGCCGATCGCGCGAACGACTGGCCGGCGGTGCTGTCGGGCGGTCAGCGGCAACGCGTCGCGCTGGCCCGCGCGCTGGTGCACGCGCCGCGGCTGCTGCTGCTCGACGAGCCGCTCGGCGCGCTGGATGCGCTGACGCGCATCGAGATGCAATCGCTGATCGAATCGCTGTGGAAGCGGCACGGCTTCACCGCGCTGCTGGTGACGCACGATGTGTCCGAGGCGGTCGCGCTGGCCGATCGGGTGCTGCTGATCGAGGACCACCGCGTGACGCTGGACGAGCGCATTGCGCTGCCGCGTCCGCGATCGCGCGGCAACGCGGCGTTCGCGGCGCTGGAGGAACGGGTGCTGCAGCGGGTGTTGCAGACGCCGGGAAGCGACGCCCCCGAGACGCTGCCGCCCTTCGCCGACTGGCGCTTTTCCGTGTAGCCCGGATGCCAATCCGGGGTTTGTCCGACACATCCCGGATTGGCATCCGGGCTACAGGTTGATCCGACTCTTGGCACACTGGCGGCCATGCCCGCCTCCGAACCCCTGCTGATCGCCTGCCTCTGCGCCGCCTGGTGCGGCACCTGCCGCGAGTACGAGCCGCTGTTCGACAGCCTGCGCGCCGAGCACCCCGACGCGCAGTTCGCCTGGGTCGACATCGAGGACAACGACGAGGTGCTCGGCCCGATCGACGTCGAGAACTTCCCGACGCTGCTGATCGCCCGCGGCGACCGGCCGCTGTTCTTCGGCACCGTGCTGCCGCATGTGCAGACGCTGTCCCGCCTGGTGCAGAGCGCCACCGAGGGCAACCTGCCCGGCGTGCGCGAAATGGGACTCGAAGGCATGCCGGCCCGGATCCGCGCCCTCCAAGTCGACAGCGCCTAAGCCAGAAAGCGCATAAGAACGGAAGTTTTGATTCGTTCCGCGAGTTAGGCCGGCTGCCTACCATTCGTCTCCTCCCCGCGGCTTCGGGCCGCCCACCCAGGACGATTTCATGACGACGGCTCGCTTCATCCGCCACTCGCTGCTCTCCCTCGCACTGGCCGCCACGGCGGGCGTCGCGCTCGCCAAGGACATCACGCTGCTCAACGTGTCCTATGACCCGACGCGCGAGCTCTACCAGGAATACAACGCCGCCTTCAGCAAGTACTGGAAGGCCAGGACCGGCGACAACGTGACGATCAAGGCCTCGCACGGCGGCTCGGGCAAGCAGGCACGCTCGGTGATCGACGGCATCGACGCCGACGTGGTCACGCTGGCCCTCGCCTACGACATCGACGAGATCGCCGAACGCGCCAAGCTGCTGCCCACCGACTGGCAGAAGCGCCTGCAGCACAACAGCACGCCGTACAGCTCCACCTACATCTTCCTGGTGCGCAAGGGCAACCCGAAGGGCATCAGGAACTGGGACGACCTCGTCAAGCCGGGCGTCTCGGTGATCACCGCGAACCCGAAGACCTCGGGCGGCGCGCGTTGGGGCTACCTGGCCGCCTATGGCTTCGAGCTGAAGCGCAACGGCGGCAACGACGCCAAGGCCCGCGAGTTCATCTCGAAGGTCTACAAGAACGTGCCGGTGCTCGATTCGGGCGCGCGCGGCGCCACCGTGACCTTCGCCGAGCGCGGCATCGGCGACGTGCTGCTGGCCTGGGAGAACGAGGCCTACCTGTCGCTGAAGGAATTCGGCGCCGACAAGTTCGATGTGGTCTACCCGCCGATCAGCATCCTGGCCGAGCCGCCGGTGTCGGTGGTCGACAAGGTGGTCGACAAGCGCGGCACCCGCGAGGTCGCCCAGGCCTACCTCGAATACCTCTACACACCGGAAGGCCAGGAGATCGCGGCGCGCAACTTCTACCGCCCGATCGACCCGAAGATCGCCGCCAAGTACGAGAAGCAGTTCCCGAAGCTGAACCTGTTCACCATCGACGAGGTGTTCGGCGGCTGGACCAAGGCCCAGAAGACCCACTTCGCCGACGGTGGTGTATTCGACCAGATCTATTCGAAGTGATCTGAAGCATTAAATCGCAAGTAAGCGCGGGCTTCAATTGATCGCGGCGGGCGCTTCGGCGTCCCGCCGCGAACTCGCTTGTGCAAAAAACTCATAAGGATTCGCCGATTGAGTCGTTCGCTGTTGCGGTGTCCGTCCGTAACATCGCCGCTCCGATCTGCATGGGCTGCGTCGTTGGCGGCCGAAACACCATGTCCTCACGCCTTTCCGCTGCGCGTCGCGCGCTCCTGCTGTCCTCCATCGGTGCCGCCGCGCTGTTCGCCTTCGCGCCCGCCCATGCGGCCGGCCCGACGCTGCTGAACGTCAGCTACGACGTCGCCCGCGAGTTCTTCAAGGACATCAACCCGGCGTTCCAGAAGTCCTGGAAGGCCGCGACCGGCGAAGACGTGGCGATCAACCAGTCGCACGGCGGCTCGAGCAAGCAGGCGCGCGCCGTGCTCGACGGCCTCGAGGCCGATGTCGTGACAATGAACCAGTCGAGCGACATCGACGTGCTGGCCACCCGCGGCAAGCTGCTGCCGGAAGACTGGGCCAGGCGCCTGCCGAACAATGCGGCGCCGACCACCTCGCTCACCGTGATCCTGGTGCGCAAGGGCAACCCGAAGGGCATCAAGGACTGGGGCGACCTCGCGAAACCGGGCACCAGCGTCGTGATCCCGAACCCGAAGATCACCGGCAACGGCCGCTACAGCTACGTGGCCGCCTGGGGCTCGGTGATCAAGGCGGGCGGCACGCCGGCGCAGGCCCGTGAGCTGGTGCAGAAGATCTTCGCCAACGTGCCGGTGTTCGACGGTGGCGGCCGCGCCGCGACGACGACCTTCGCGCAGCGCAACATCGGCGATGCGCTCGCGACCTTCGAATCCGAAGTGAACCTGATCAAGGAAGAGTTCGGCGACAACTTCGAGGTGGTCTACCCGAAGGCGACGATCCTGGCCGAGAACCCGGTCGCGGTGGTCGAGAAGGTGGCCGACAAGAAGGGCACGCGCAAGCAGGCCGAGGCCTACCTGAAGTTCCTGTGGACCGACGAGGCGCAGGAGATCGCCGCCAAGCACCAGCTGCGCCCGCGCAGCGCGACCATCCTCGCCAAGTACGCGAAGGATTTCCCGAAGGTCAACACCTTCACGATCGATGAGGTCTTCGGCGGCTGGACCAAGGCGCAGAAGGAGCATTTCGACGACGGCGCGATCTACGACCAGATCCTCGCCGCCGCGAAGAAGTAAGCGCCTTCCGTGCTGTTCACCCGCACCCTGCTGAAGCGGCACAGCGTGCTGCCGGGCTTCGACCTGGCGCTCGGCTTCACGCTGCTGTACCTGAGCTTCATCGTGCTGCTGCCGCTGTCGGCGGCCTTCCTGAAGACGGCCACGATGACCTGGCCGGCGTTCTGGGACGCCGTCACCGCGCCGCGCGTGCTCGCGTCGTACCGGCTCACCTTCGGCGCGTCGTTCGCCGCCGCGCTGATGAACTCGGTGTTCGGGCTCGTCGTCGCGTGGGTGCTGGTGCGCTACGAGTTCCCGTTCAAGCGGCTGATCGATGCGCTGGTCGACCTGCCGTTCGCGCTGCCGACCGCGGTGGCCGGCATCGCGCTGACGGCGCTGTACGCGCAGAACGGCTGGATCGGCCGCTACCTGCCGTTCAAGGTCAGCTTCACGCCGCTCGGCGTGTTCGTGGCCCTCACCTTCATCGGCCTGCCCTTCGTCGTGCGCACGCTGCAGCCGGTGCTGGAAGACCTGCACAAGGAGATCGAGGAGGCCGCGGCCACGCTCGGCGCGTCGCGGCTGCAGACCTTCACGAAGGTGATCTTCCCGATCATCTCGCCGGCCTTGCTGACCGGCTTCGCGCTCGCGTTCGCGCGGGCGCTCGGTGAATACGGCTCGGTGATCTTCATCGCCGGCAACATGCCGCTGATCAGCGAGATCACGCCGCTCTTGATCATCACGAAGCTGGAGCAGTACGACTACACCGGCGCCACCGCGATCGCGGTCGTGATGCTGGTCAGTGCGTTCGCGCTGCTGCTGGGGATCAATGGCCTGCAAGCCTGGACCCGCGCGAGGCAAGGCCGATGAACACCGTGACCGTTCCCCGCAACGCCGCGAGCCCGGCCGTGGCCCCGCGCCACCTGCAATCAGCCACCACCGAACCCGCGTGGGTCAAGTGGACGCTGATCGGCATCGCGCTCGCGTTCCTGACGCTGTTCCTGTTCGTGCCGCTGGCGATCGTGTTCGCCGAGGCGTTCAAGAAGGGTGTTGGCGTCTACTTCGCCGCCATCACCGACCCCGATGCGCTGTCGGCGATCAAGCTGACCTTCATCGCGGCGGCCATCTCGGTGCCGATGAACCTGGTGTTCGGCATCGCCGCCGCCTGGTGCATCGCGAAGTTCGAGTTCCGCGGCAAGAACGTGCTGCTGACGCTGATCGACCTGCCGTTCTCGGTCAGCCCGGTGATCTCGGGCCTGATCTACGTGCTGCTGTTCGGCCTGCAGGGCTGGTGGGGCGAGTGGCTGCGCGACCACGACCTGAAGGTCATCTTCGCGGTGCCGGGCATCGTGCTCGCGACCGTGTTCGTGACCTTCCCGTTCGTCGCGCGCGAGCTGATCCCGCTGATGCAGGCCCAGGGCACCGAGCAGGAAGAGGCGGCCCGCGTGCTGGGCGCCAACGGCTGGCAGATCTTCCGGCGCATCACGCTACCGAACGTCAAGTGGGCGCTGCTGTACGGCGTGATCCTGTGCAATGCGCGCGCGATGGGCGAGTTCGGTGCGGTCAGCGTCGTCTCGGGCCACATCCGCGGGCAGACCAACACGATGCCGCTGCACATCGAGATCCTCTACAACGAGTACCAGTTCGCCGCGGCGTTCGCGGTCGCGTCGCTGCTGGCCGGCCTGGCGCTGGTGACGCTGGTGTTGAAGTACCTGGTCGAGCGCCGCGTGCGCGCGCAGAAGAAGGCGGCCGAAGGCCGCTCGGAATGAGGTTTCCAGAATGAGCATCGAAGTCCGCAACCTGAAGAAGAGCTTCGGCAAGACCGTCGTCTGCGACAACCTGAACCTGGACATCCCGGCCGGTGAACTGGTGGCGCTGCTCGGGCCCTCTGGCTCGGGCAAGACCTCGCTGCTGCGCATCATCGCGGGGCTGGAAGTGCCCGACAGCGGCACCGTGCTGTTCCACGGCGAGGATGCGACGAACACCGACGTGCGCGAGCGCCAGGTCGGCTTCGTGTTCCAGCACTACGCGCTGTTCGGCCACATGACGATCTTCGAGAACGTCGCGTTCGGGCTGCGCGTGCGGCCGAAGGCCACGCGGCCGAGCGATGCCGCGATCAAGGCCAAGGTGCTCGACCTGCTGAAGCTGGTGCAGCTCGACTGGATCGCCGACCGCTACCCGCACCAGCTGTCCGGCGGCCAGCGCCAGCGCATCGCGCTCGCGCGCGCGCTGGCGGTGGAGCCGAAGGTGCTGCTGCTCGACGAGCCGTTCGGCGCGCTCGACGCCAAGGTGCGCAAGGAGTTGCGCCGCTGGTTGCGCCGGCTGCACGACGAGATGCACGTGACCAGCGTGTTCGTCACGCACGACCAGGAAGAGGCGATGGAGGTGGCCGACCGCATCGTCGTGATGAACCAGGGCCGCATCGAGCAGGACGGCCCGCCGGACGAGGTGTACGACCACCCGGCCAGCCCGTTCGTGCTGCAGTTCCTCGGCGACGTGAACCTGTTCCACGGACGCTTCGGGCGCAGCGGCGCGGGCACGGCCGCCGAAGACGTGAGCTACGTGCGGCCGCATGAGCTGCAGATCCTCGGTTCGGCCGAGGACGGCACGCTGGAAGTGACGCTGTCGCAGGCGCTGACGGTCGGGCCGAACACGCGGCTGGAGTTCAAGCGCGAAGACGACGGCAGCTATGTCGACGTGGAGCTGCCGCGTTCGGAGTACCAGGGCCTGCGCGAGAAGCTGCAGCTGGCGACCGGTTCGAAGGTGCACCTGAAGCCGCGGCGCGTGCAGCGGTTTGCGAGCGACGAGTTGCCGGACCCCGCGGCGATGATCTGAGGACTCCGCTGGGCTTCGACAGGCTCAGGGCGAACGGTTTTCTCCGTTCGGGCTGAGCCTGTCGAAGCCAGCGCAGTCAACGAGCCTGGCTACTCCTCGACCGCTTCCCCGTTCAACGACCGCTCCACCGTCTCGCGCGTCAGCGTCGGTGCGAACGCCTCGATGAACGAGTAGACATACCCGCGCAGCCAGGTGCCACGCCGCACCGCGAGCCGCGTCAGGTTGACCGCGAACAGATCCCGCGCATCGATCGCGCGCAGTTGCCGGTCGCGTTCCGGATCGAACGCGATCGACGCGACGATCCCCACCCCCATGCCGAGTTCGGCATAGGTCTTGATCACGTCGGCGTCCATCGCGGTCAGCACCACGCTCGGCTTCAGCCCCTCGGCGGCGAAGGCCTCGTCGATGTGGGTGCGGCCGGTGTAGCCGACGTCGTAGGTGATGATCGGGTAGCGCGCCAGGCGCTGCAGCGTCAGCGGCCCCTCCTGCTTCAGCAGGTCATGGCCGATCGGCACCACCACGCTGTGCGTCCAGCGGTAGCAGGGCAGCGCCACCAGCTGCTCGTAGCTGGCGAGCGCCTCGGTCGCGATGCCGATGTCGGCCTCGCCGGACAGCAGCATCTCGGCCACCTGCTTCGGCGAGCCCTGGTGCAGGTTCAGCGTGACCTGCGGGTACAGCTGGCGGAAATCGCGCACGACCGCCGGCAGCGCATAGCGGGCCTGCGAGTGGGTCGCGGCGATCGACAGCCGGCCGCTGGTCTGCGCGCTGAACTCATCGCCGGCGCGGCGCAGGTTCTCGGCATCCAGCAGCAGCCGCTCGACGATCGGCAGCACCGCCTCGCCGGGCGGCGTGAGGCCGGTGAGCCGCTTGCCGGCGCGCACGAAGATCTCGATGCCGAGCTCGTCCTCGAGTTCGCGGATCTGCCGGCTGATGCCGGGCTGGGACGTGTGGAGCACCGCGGCAACCTCGGTCAGGTTGAAGCCGCAGCGCACGGTCTCGCGGACAGACCGCAGTTGCTGGAAATTCATTCGCGTGGGCGCGGCCGCGGGGGTGGCCGCGGCATGCGCATGAGTAGGTGCGTGATTCTGCTGAGCAGTCCCGCTGCCTACAACGAACGTTTGCTTATGACCATATTCGTGTCGGGATCACGACAGCAGCTGCTTGCGGGCCCGGTGCAGGCGCACGAACAGGTTGTCCTCGGTGATCGACAGCGCCGCGCAGACCTGCTCGGTCGGCTGGTCGTGCAGCACGCGCAGCCGCATCACGTCGCGCAGCCCGGTCGGCAGGGCCTCGATGCGCGCGAGCATCCGGTCGAGCTGCTGGCGCTGCTCGGCGACCTGGTCCGGGCGCGGCTGCGGGCACTCCACCGCGGCGGCGCCGACCGCCTCGCCGTCGTCGTCCAGCCACTGCGCATCCAGGCTGTCATGGCCGGCGCGCTGGCGCACCAGGTCGACGATCTTGTTCTTCAGCACCGCCGTCAGCCACGAGCGCAGCGCGGCGCGCCCGCCGAAGCTCGCGCGGCCGCTGAGCACCGCCTCGAACACGTCGTGCACCACGTCCTCGGCCAGCATCGGGTCGTGCAGCCTGCGCTGCGCGAAGCGCACCAGGTAGCCGCGGTGCGCCACCACCTCGGGCCAGGACACGGCGGCCGGCATGAAGGCGGTCGATGCGGAAGCGGCGGCGGTGGCTTGCATGGTGGGCTCCTGGGAACGGGCGTTGTCGATGGCATGACTGTCGCCAGCGCACCTCGCGCCCCCCTCGCCCCACATCACAGGAAGATCACATTTGCCTCAGGATGCGGTTCTCCCGCCCTGTAAGAATCTTCCCGGCCCGCACGACAATCGCCCCATGCCCGCCACCATCCTCGTCGCCGAAGACCAGACCGACATCCGCGATCTGATCGTGCTGAACCTCAGCAATTCGGGTTATGCGGTGACTGCGGTGGCCGACGGCGTCGCGGCGCTGGCCAGCCAGAACGAGCAGGCGAGCGACCTGCTGATCCTCGACCTGATGATGCCGGGCCTGGACGGCCTGGAGGTCTGCAAGGCGCTGCGCGCGCGCGGCCGCAGCACGCCGATCCTGATGCTCACCGCCAAGGCGACCGAGCTCGACCGGGTGCTCGGGCTGGAGCTGGGCGCCGACGACTACCTGACCAAGCCGTTCTCGCTGGCCGAGCTGCTGGCGCGCGTGAAGGCGCTGCTGCGCCGCGCCGACCTGCTGCGCGCCGCGCAGGCCGGCGCGCAGGCGCAGGCCAGCACGCTGCGCAACGGCGACCTGGAGATCCTGCCGACCAGGCGCCAGGTGCGCTACCGCGGCGACGAGATCGACTTCACCGCGCTCGAGTTCGACCTGCTGCTGCACTTCGCGAGCCACCCGGGGCACGTGTTCTCGCGCGGGCAGCTGCTGAACGCCGTGTGGGGCTACACGCACGACGGCTACGAGCACACCGTCACCACGCACATCAACCGGCTGCGCGCCAAGCTCGAGGCCGATCCGATGCGGCCGCAGCTGATCCTCACGGTGCGCGGTGCCGGCTACAAGATGCGTGACGCTCCAGCATGAGCGTGCGCCTCAAGATCGCGCTGACCATCCTCGCGACCGGCCTGGTCACCGCGCTCGCGGTGATCGCCACCGTCGCGTTCGCGTTCCAGCGCTTCGAGCACGAGACCACCTACCAGCGCGCGACGCTGTTCCTCGGCCGGGTCGTCGCGATGTACGACAACCTGTTCGAGATGCGCGAACGGCATCCGCAGGACTTCGACGGCTTCCTGAAGAACCTGGTGCTGTTCGAGCCCGACACCCAGCTCTACCTGCTCGACGTGCAGGGCACCGTGCTCGCGAGCACCGGCTCGGCGAAGCTCGCGCCGGGCTTCCGCGTCGCGATCGATCCGGTGCGGCAGGCGGTGTCATCGCAGGCGTCGTCGTACGTGATGGGCGACGACCCCGAGCGCATGGACGCCGATGCGGTGATCGCCGCGCGGCCGATCCGCCGCCCGCTGATCCGCAGCGGCGACAACCTCGCCGGCTACCTGTACCTGGTGGCGCACAAGGCCGACCTGCCGGCCGACCGCTGGCAGGTGCTGAGCGCGAGCCTCGCGCGGCCGGCGCTCGGCGTGATCGCCGGCATCGTGATGCTGACCACGCTGCTCGCGGCGATGGTCATCGCCTCGGTGACGCGGCCGCTGCGGCGGCTGACCGATGCGGTCGCGATGCTGTCCGAGAAAGGCCTGCAGCATGGCGCGGCCGATGCGCAGCCGCTGCTGCCGCCGGCCACCGCCGACGAGTTCGGGCAGCTGACGCGTGCGTTCGGCGCGATGCTCGCGACGCTGCAGCGGCAGTGGAACGCGCTGAGCCGGCTCGATCATTTCCGGCGCGAGGCGGTCAGCAACCTGTCGCACGACCTGCGCTCGCCGCTGACCGCGACCGATGCCTGCCTGGAGACGCTGGAGGCGCGCTGGGCCGGCGATGCGGCGCGCAGCGAAGACCGCCGGCTGGTGGAGGTGGCGCTGCGCAACACGCGCAATGCATCGCGCCTGGTGAAGGCACTCGGCGACCTCGCGACGCTCGACGAGCCGAGCTTCCAGCTGCGCGCCGAGCAGGTCGACCTGCGCGAGCTGCTCAATGACATCGAGATGCGCTTCGCCGAGCGCGCGGCGCAGTCGGGCGTCGAGCTGCGGGCCGAGCTCGGCGAGGCGCCGGTGCCGGCCCAGGTCGACGTCGAGCTCTTCGAGCGCGCGATCGCGAACCTGGTCGACAACGCGCTGAAGTTCTGCGGTCGCGGCTGCCGCGTGACGCTGGCGGCCGCCTGCGTCGGCACGCAGGCCGAGGTCAGCGTCAGCGACACCGGGCCCGGCATCCCGGCCATCGACCTGCCGCATCTGTTCGATCGCTTCTACCAGGCGCGCACCAAGGTGGCGCCTGCCACCGGCGAAGGCGGCAAGGGCCTCGGGCTCGCGATCGTGAAGCGCATCACGGAGCTGCATGGCGGCGAGGTCGAGGTGCAGAGCCCGGCCGAGATCAACACATCAGGCACGCGCGTGACCCTGCGCATTCCCTTGCTGCGGGACAGCGCTGCCCTGTAACGGTGCAGGAAAACACCTAGTGCGTGCGTGAAGGCCTGCTCCCAAAATCCGCCCACTCGCGGCCGACATCCCCGGATGACCGGCTGGGCGGGGGACTGAGGAGACAGACACAACGCATCCAGGGTCGCGTCATTCACGCGTTCAAGGCTGCGACACACCGACAGGCCGGCACTCCAGAGAGCGACCGGACCGATGACAAAATGCGAAGGGCGCCAGGTGATCCTGGCGCCCTTTCCCATTCCGGGATTCCTTTTCTTCCCTGCCCCCCGCATGCTCGATCTCGTCACGGTCACCCTCGCCTCGTTGTTCGCAGGCTTCATCGATGCCATCGTCGGCGGCGGCGGGCTGATCCTGGTGCCGGCCCTGTTCAGCGTCTACCCGAACGCGGTGCCGGCCACGCTGCTGGGCACCAACAAGGGCGCGGGTGTCTGGGGCACCGGCTGGGCCACCGCCCAGTTCGCCAAGCGCGTGCAGCTGCAGTGGAGTGCGCTGCTGCCGGCCGCGGTGGCGGCGCTGGTCGGCGGGCTGAGCGGTGCGTGGACCGTCACGCTGGTCAGCGCCGACGGGCTGCGCAAGGCGCTGCCGCTGATCCTGGTCGGCGTGCTCGCGTACACCCTGGCGCGCAAGGACATGGGCCGCACGCACGCGCCGCTGCACAGCGGTCGCACGCAGGCGCTGCTGGCCAGCGGCATCGGCCTGGTGATCGGTTTCTACGACGGCTTCTTCGGCCCCGGCACCGGCAGCTTCTTCGTGTTCCTGTTCGTGCGGCTGCTCGGCTACGACTTCCTGAACGCGAGTGCGAGCGCGAAGCTGCTGAACACCGCGACCAACCTGGCCGCGCTCGCGCTGTTCGCGATCAAGGGCCACGTGTGGTGGCACATCGCGCTGACGATGGCGGTGGCCAACGTGATCGGCAGCCTGCTCGGCACGCGGCTCGCGCTGAAGCACGGCGCGGGCTTCGTGCGCGGGGTGTTCATCGCGGTGGTGTCGGCGCTGATCCTCAAGACGGGGTGGGACGCGTTTCTGCGCTGACTGGTGGGCCTGCGGGGCCTGCATCCTCGGTGGGCGCGGGAGGGAGCTCGCTCCGCAGGCGGCGCGTGAACGTGGCCGCCACCCGCTCGGAGCGCACGAAGTACAAGGTCCACACCAGGCTGAAGAACACGGAACGGCCGACCTCGGCCCAGTTGCGCGCCGACGCGGCATCGTCGGTCTTGAGCAAGCGGGCCGCCACCACCAGGTCGGCCGCATGGACGAGGGGCGTGATCACCATCCACCCGATGAGCAAGGCCGGCAGGCTGCTGCGCCTGCGGAAGAACAGCACCGCGATCATGACCACGAAGATCAGCTTGGCCAGGTTGATGGCCAGTTCGATCAGCATCACCGGCGCCCACATCGGGTCGTAGGCGCTCTGCCCGGCGACGGTCAACGCATTCCAGGTCTGCAGCGAGTAGCTCGGCAGGGTCGAGCCGATGTCGAATACCAACCTCACCGGTGCGAAGACCAGCGACAGTCCCACGAGCACCAGCCAGCTGCGCAGGCCGGCGAGCGACGGATCCTGCACGGGCGCCCGGGGCAGCGGATCCCAGCGGTACAGCTTCCACGCCAGCATGCACCAGAGGCCGGCGAACATCGCTCCGAGGAGCGCGACCAGCCAGTTGAAGCCCGTGCCGGCCGCGGCCGCCGGCACCGCTCCCGCGTCGTTCTTGTAGAAGTTGTAGCCGAGGTTGCCGCGCGCGCGCTCCAGGTTGCCGGCATAGCGCTGCGCGTCGGCACCGGCGACCTGATCGACATGCGAGACCAGCCGGTCGCGCAGGGTGACCACGCGGCGATCGGCCTGGGTGCCGACGCTGTGCTCGAAGCTGAAGACCGGGTCCTTGACCTCGGTGTGCTCCGCCTGGATCGGCCATTCCCCGGGCAGCCGCACCTCGACCGTGTGCACGAACTCGGTCGGCAGGCCCAGGGCCAGCGGCGCATCGCGGCGGGTCTGGCGCGGGGCGCGCAACGCGTCTTCCATGTCGGGGGCGAACACCGCGGACTCCAGCCGCTTCTTGTCCTCGTTGCGGGTCCAGAACGCGGTGATGCGGTAGCTCTCCGTCACGGTCACCCGGTTGGCATGGCCGTCGTCGGCCACCGTGATCGGGCTGGCGACCGCGATGTCGGGGTAGTAGCGGGCGTAGTAATTCAGGTAATTCTTCTGCAGGTCGTCGCGGTTGGTCGTCGCGAGGCTGTCGCGCAGCGATTCCGCATAGGTGCCGTCCGCGATGGTGGCGACCGTCAGCCGCACCGGCTGGTCCAGCCCGGCGCCGGCGTCGATCAGCATGCGCACCTCGCGATGCTGCTGCGGGGCCGGCGGGACCTCGGCCAGGCCGGTGGTGCCGGCGCCGACGACGAGCGCGCGGCCGAAGCCGGCCTGCACCAGGGTGTCGAGCGTGCCCGGCTGCGGTGATCGCGTCGGGTCGAGCCAGTAGGTCGTTCCATCGACCTCGGCTCGCACGACCACATGGTTGAAGGCGCCAGGTGTCGGCTGCAGATCGGCGATCGTGCCGCGCGAACTGGTGTGCACCAGCGCCGGGCGAGCCTCGATGCCCAGCGCATGCAGCATCGTGACCGTCAGCAGCGACTTGTCCTTGCAGTCGCCGAAACGGCGCTCCAGCACGGTATCGGGCGCGCTCGGCGCATGCGAGCCCGGACCCACCTCCACCCCCAGGTAGCGAATCTCGCCTTGCACGAAGCGCAGCACCTGCGCCGTCTTGTAGGGTGCACTGCCCCCTGCAGCCGCGATGCGATCGACCTCCGCACGCAGCGCCGGCCCGAGGACGGCGGGCAGGCGGTACAGCGGCTCGGCCCAACGGGCGACGGCGCCCCAGTCGGCGAACTCGCTCCACTGCACGACGGGATAGGGATTGAAGCCCTCCGGGGCGCCGGCCTCGACCACCAGCGGTGCCACATCGCGCGCTTCCCAGCGGTGGTCGACCAGGCCGTCGTGCTCGGTGATCACGGGCTGCAACGCGGTGTGCAGCGGCTTCAGCGCCAGCTTGCGCGCCACGGGCCACGCCAGGCGCGCCACCAGCTGGTGCACCGGCACGTTCCATTGGAGTTCGATGCGGCCGAACTGCCGGTTGCCGAACACCGGGTTGCTGCCACGCACCGAGTAGGCGTACTCGACGACATCGCCGACGCGCACGTCTTCGAGGAACACGTGAGCCGTCTTGCTGCCGTCGAAGATGCGGTACTCGAGCTCCTTTTCCTGTTGCAGCACCTTGACGGCCGCGGCATTCAGCTTGGAGATGACGCGGCCGTCGCGGTGCAACCGGATCGAGTGCAGGCTCAGCACCTGCCAGGCCGGGTCGAAGCCGATCTGCACATGCGCCACCGATTCGACCCCCGATTGATTCACCGCCTTCATCGCGAGGTGCCGCCAGGTCGTGCGGTCCTGGGCGTCGACGCGCGTCTGCGTGTCCGACAGCAGGTAGTGAACGCCCGCGCTCAGCTGTTCGGTCGGCGCAGAGGCCGCCAGGTCCGGGGCGATGGCTTCGACCCAGGCCGGCGGCGCGCTGACCGTGAAATCGGCGGCCGCCACGCTGGCCCCGGCCAGCAGGCCTGCGAAGACTGTGAAGAGGCCTCGCAGCCTGCGAATGCGAAAGTTCGACATCAAGACATCCCCCTCCAGGGCGCGGCTGGTCCGCGGACGTGTCTCCGCCTGTCACGTGCGGCGGATGAACGGCATGCAGTGTCGGCGAATCCAGGGGCCCGACCGGCCCCGGCGGGTGCCTGCCGCGCCAACAAAGGCTGAAATTCCCGCCTGTTCGATGGATCGGGCGCCGGCTGGCTGCGTAGCATCGACCGTGAAGAACTGCTCTACGACCCGGATTCCGCCATGCCTCCCATCGATCCCAAGCTGCGTTCACTGAACATCGACGTGCCCGCCCAGCCGGAAGCGCTGGTGAAGTTGTCCCTGCTGCTCGCCGA
Source organism: Rhizobacter sp. P3_C12 (assembly GCF_056402735.1). Classification (NCBI taxonomy): domain Bacteria; kingdom Pseudomonadati; phylum Pseudomonadota; class Betaproteobacteria; order Burkholderiales; family Sphaerotilaceae; genus Rhizobacter; species Rhizobacter sp. P3_C12. The sequence goes on along the minus strand of NZ_JBFUGW010000002.1, from coordinate 29,693 downwards.
GGACGACGTGAACCTGCAGGCGCTCGCCCGCCTGATCGAGAGCGACATGGCGCTCGCCTCGGCGGTGCTGAAGGCCGTGAACTCGTCGCTGTACGGGCTGAAGGGCCGCGTGCAGAGCGTGCAGCAGGCCGTCACCTACCTCGGCACGCGCGAAGTCGCGGCCGTCACCTTCGAGATGGGCCTGCGCGCGGTGTTCCCGCCGGCGCCCGAACTGGAACCGCTGTGGCAGCGCGCCGGCGTGCGCGGCCTGCTGATGGGCCGCATCGGCCAGGTGCTGAGCGTCGACCCGTGGGGCGCGCATTCGGCCGGGTTGTTCGAGGAATGCGGCAAGGCGGTGCTGTTCAAGCATTCGCAGGCCGTCTACCAGCCGATGCTCGCCTCGGCCGCCGACGACACCGAGCTGATGTACCTGGAGCACCAAGCCTTCGGCGTCAGCCACGACCTGCTCGGCGCCGCGCTGTGCGAGAGCTGGGGCCTGGCCGCGGCAGCCGTCGCGAGCGTGCGCCATCACGTGACGGTGAACGCGACGCGCGAGCTGCCGCCGCAGGTGCCGCGGCGCTCGATCTGCGCGCTGTCGGCGCTGGCGAATGCGCTGATGACCGACCCCGATTCGCTCGAGGAGGTGGCGCGCGCGGTGGCGCCGCAGGCGCTGCTCGACGAGACGCTGGTGCTGCGCGGTGCGCGCAAGGTCAAACAACAGATCGAAGACGCCGAAGCCCGCTAGCTTCGGCTGGCGCTCACACGCGCCGCGTCGTCTCCCGCACGATCAGCTCCAGCGGCGGCACGTGCACCTCTTCGGCGGCGTGCCCGAGCATGCCGAGCAGCGCGTGCGCCGCATACAGACCCATCTCGTAGATCGGCTGGCGCACCGTCGTGATCGGCGGCGTCAGGTAGGCCGCCGCCGGCAGGTCGTCGACACCGACCAGCGACACGTCGTCCGGCACGCGGATGCCGCGGCGGTACAGCACCACCCGCGCACCGAAGGCCGACTGGTCGTTCGCGCAGAACACCGCGGTGAACGAGCGCCCGCCGTCGAGCAGCCGCGTCATCGCGAACAGGCCGCCCGGCTCGGTGAAATCGCCCTGCACCACCAGCTCGGGGTCGGGCGTCAGCCCCGCCTCTTCGTGCGCCTGCAGGTAGCCCTGGTAGCGGTCCTTCGCGTCGTCGTGGTCGCGCACGCCGGCGATGTGGGCGATGCGCCGGTGCCCGAGCGAGATCAGGTGGCGCGTGGCCAGGTAGCCGCCGCGCACCTGGTCGAGCTTGATCGCGATGATGTTGTGGCTGTCGAGGTGGCGCCCGGTCACGACGATCGGCTGGTGGCGCGCGAACTCGACGATCTGCGCGTCGTCCATGTGGCCGGTGAGGATCACGACGCCATCGATGCGGCGCGTCATCAGCAGCCGCACCCGCTCGGCCTCTTCACGCGCATCCCAGTGGCCGCTGACGATGATCGGCGCATAGCCGCTGCCCAGCAGCCCGGTCTCGATGCCCTTCATCGCCCGCGTGTAGAACGGGCTCTCGATGTCCTGCGCCAGGATGCCGATGGTCATCGTGGTGCCGGTCTTCAGGCTGCGCGCGAACAGGTTGGGCTTGAAGTCGAGCTTGCTGATGGCGGTTTCAACCGCCTGCCGCTTGTCGGAGGTGACGCGGGCGGTGCCATTCAGGATGCGCGACACCGTGCTGGGCGAGACGCCGGCCTCGCGTGCCACGTCGAGCAGGGTCACGGCAGCCGGCACAGTCAGGGGCGAACGTACGGTCGGACGGGTCACGGTGGGCTGTGGCGAGAGGGCGATTCGCGATTTTGCATGGGGTTTCAAGTATGGCAACGTTTTCAGAGCCTTGCCGAAACCAGATGGCACCATGAGCGGGATCGATGGCTCGCCTCCTGGCGCCTGGATTGTGTGCTGGTGCAACGGATGATGGCTGAAGCGCCGGCCATGAATGGCGCCAATGCTGGCCTGCAGCGTTATTGTGAAACCGCATGCCCCGGCCCGGCACGGCGCGCCATCTCGGGGATTTCCCCAGTCTCGAATGTCTTGACCGATGGTGTCGCCACGTTTCTAATTCGTTTCATTCTGAAATCGATTTCAGAAATGAGGGCAGATTCAGAGAAACAGAACTGTCCGGATTCCCTTCAGGGTGAGTCCGGAGAGGACTTTCCCTCATTGGTGCAGCACCCCGGGTTTTGTCGATTGACACCGGGGCACGCCGCCGCTGAAATCGTTTGCAGAAGTGAAATCGATTTCAGCCGAGCCGATCTGGCCGAAGTTCGACCCGCGTCAGGCACGAGCCTGTACAAAAGCCGACGGAGCAAAAGGCAGCCCGCCCGGCGTCCACAAAGACCTTAGGAGACCCGACGTGACACGACTGACGAAACCCCTGCTGCTGTGCGCAGCGCTGGCGATGGCCGGAGCCGTTTCAGCCCAGACCACGACGACGCTGACGGTGGCGTCCTTCCCGAGCTTCGACCTGGCCGTCAAGGCGGCGATTCCGCTGTACAAGAAGCTGCACCCCGAGGTCGAGATCAAGCTGACCAGCCTGGCCTTCGGCGACCACCACACCGCGATGACGACGGCGCTGGCCACCGGTGCCAACGTGCCGGACGTGATGGCGGTGGAAGTCGGCTTCATCGGCAAGTTCGCCGAGTCGGGCGGCCTGGAGGACCTCGGCAAGGCGCCGTACAACGGCCTGCAGTACCAGTCGAAGATCGCCAAGTTCACCGTGCCGCAGGGCATGAGCGGCAGCGGCGCGCTCGCCGCGATGCCGGCCGACATCGGCCCGGGCGCCCTCTTCTACCGCAAGGACCTGCTCGACAAGGCCGGCGTCAGCGAGGCCGACCTCACCAAGACCTGGGAGTCGTACATCGAGTCGGGCAAGAAGGTGAAGGCCGCGACCGGCGCCTACCTGCTCGCGAACGCAGTGGACATCAAGGACATCTACATCCGCTCCGGCCTGAAGGACGGCGAAGGCATCTTCTTCGACAAGAAGGGCACGCCGCTGATCAACACGCCGCGCTTCCAGAAGGGCTTCGAGCTGGCAAAGGCGGCCCGCACCGCCGGCATCGACGCCAAGATCGCCGCCTGGTCCAACGAGTGGAGCGAGGGCTTCAAGCGCGACAAGGTGGCCTCGCAGATGATGGGTGCCTGGCTGGCCGGCCACCTGTCGAACTGGCTGGCACCGGAATCCAAGGGCAAGTGGCGTTCGGCGCAACTGCCCAACGGCGCGTTCGCCTCCTGGGGCGGCTCGTTCTACGCGATCCCGAAGAAGGCGGCGAACAAGGCCGCGGCCTGGGACTTCATCAAGTTCATGAGCCTGGACAAGGGCATGCAGATCGAGGCCTTCCGCAGCCTGGACGCGTTCCCGTCGCTGATCGAGGCGCAGAGCGATCCCTTCATCGACCAGCCGATCGAGTACCTGGGCGGCCAGAAGGCGCGCCAGCTGTGGAAGCTGTCGGCCGACAAGATCAAGGCGATCGCCGTCGACAAGTACGACCCGGTGGCCAACGACGTCGTGAACGCCGAGCTGGACAAGGTGCTCGAGCAGAACAAGGACATCAAGACCGCCCTGGCGGATGCGCAAGAGCAGGTCAAGAAGCGCGTTCGCCGCTGACCCGCTGCGTGTGACTCACGTCTGATCTCCCGCTGAACGACCGGGCACGGCGCGCACCGCCGTGCCCGGCTTGTACCCGACACCATGCAGGCCATGCCCAAACCCACGGTCCCGGCGACCACGGACACGACGACGCCGCTCGTCGCGCAGCCCGGCACGCGCAAGCGCCGCCGCAGCTTCCGCGACATCGCGCCGTACGTGTTCATCAGCCCGTTCTTCGTCCTGTTCCTGGTGTTCGGGCTGTTCCCGCTGCTGTTCTCGATCTTCATGTCGTTCCACCGCTGGGAGCCGGCGGCCGGGCTGGAGGCGATGCAGTGGGTGGGCCTGGAGAACTACATCTACGTCGTCACCAACGACGACTGGTTCCACAAGTCGCTCTACAACACGGTGTGGATGGCGATCGTCTCGGGCGTGCCGCAGCACCTGGTGGCGCTGCCGCTGGCGTTCTTCCTGCACACCGCGTTCGGCCGCTGGCGCAACGCGGTGGTCGGCGCGTACTTCCTGCCGTTCATCACGTCGACGGTGGCGATCTCGCTGGTGTTCTCGTCGCTGTTCTCGCGCGACTACGGCGTGGTCAACGCGGCACTGGGCGCGATGTCGCAGGTGCCGGTGATCGGCTGGCTGTTTCCGGCGCAGAACATCGACTGGGGGCAGCCGTACTACACGAAGTGGATGATCTCGTTCGTCGTCTGGTGGCGCTATGTTGGCTTCAACACCGTGCTGTACCTGTCGGCGATCCAGACGATCCCGAAGGACCTGTTCGAGGCCGCGACGATGGACGGCGCGAAGGCCTGGCAGCAGTTCCGCTACGTGACGCTGCCGATGCTCAAGCCGATGATCTTCTTCGCGGTCACGCTGACCATCATCGGCAACCTGCAGCTGTTCGAGGAGCCCTTCATCCTGACCGGCGGCACCGGCGGCCTGGACCAGGCCGGCAAGACGGCGGCGATGCACATGTACGCCACCGCCTTCATCGACAACGACTTCGGCACCGCGTCGAGCATCGCGTGGCTGCTGTTCATGGTGATCGCCGTGGTGACCTGGGCCAACAACCGCCTGCTTGGCGAAAAGAAGGCCTGACGCGATGAGCTCCACGTCCATCCGCTTCGCCAACCCGGCCACCGCCGCGAGCGCCTACGCCATCGTGCTCGGCGGTGCGCTGCTGATGCTGGCGCCGTTCTACTTCATGTTCGTGTTCGCGACGCACTCGAACCGCGAGATCCTGTCGGTGCCGCCGCCGCTGTGGTTCGGCGATGCCTTCATCGACAACGTGAAGCTGCTGCTCGACCGCCTGCCGTTCTTCTGGCGCAACCTGAGCTGGAGCCTGTACATCGCGGTCGCGATCACCGCGCTGAACCTGCTGTTCTGCTCGCTGGCCGGCTTCGCGTTCGCGATGTACGACTTCAAGCACAAGGACCGGCTGTTCGCCTTCGTGATGGCGACGCTGCTGCTGCCGAGCTTCGTGGGGATGATCCCGACGGCACTGACGATGAGCTGGCTGGGCTGGCTGAACCAGCCGAAGGCGCTGATCGTGCCGGCGGCCTGCGGGGCGCTGGGCATCTTCATGATGCGGCAGTACATCGGCTCGGCGATACCGCGCGACCTGATCGATGCCGCGCGCATCGACGGCTGCGGCGAGTTCGGCATCTACCTGCGCATCATCGTGCCGCTGATCGGCCCGGCGCTGGGCACGTTGGGCCTGGTCACCTTCATCGGTGCGTGGAACAACTTCCTCGGGCCGCTGATCGTGATGCGCGACATGGAGATGTTCACCGTGCCGCTCGCGCTGCGTTCGCTGCAGGGCACCGGCCAGACGCCGTGGGGCGCGATCTGCGCCGGCTCGTCGATCGCGGTGCTGCCGCTGCTCGTGATGTTCGTGCTGGCCTCGCGCCGGCTGATCGAAGGGCTGACCGCCGGCGCGGTCAAGGCCTGACCCGTTTCATCTCAAGGATTCCGACCCGTGACCGACCCGAAATTTCCCCGCGGCTTCGCGTGGGGTGTTGCCACCAGCGCCTACCAGATCGAAGGCGCGGCCCGTGAGGACGGCCGCGGCCCGTCGATCTGGGACACGTTCTCGCACACGCCGGGCAAGACCTTCGAGGGCCACACCGGCGACGTCGCCTGCGACCACTACCACCGCTGGGCCGACGATGTCGAGCTGATCGCCGGCCTGAACGTCGACAGCTACCGCTTCTCGATCGCGTGGCCGCGCGTGCAGCCGCTGGGCCATGGCGCCTGGAACGACAAGGGGCTGGCGTTCTACGACCGGCTGGTCGACCGGCTGCTCGAGCGCGGCATCGCGCCGCACCTGACGCTGTACCACTGGGACCTGCCGCAGGGCCTGCAGGATCGGGGCGGCTGGGGCTCGCGCGACACCGCGTACCGCTTCGCCGAGTACGCCGAGGTGATCGGCCGCCGGCTGGGCGACCGGGTGGCGAGCATCGCCACGCACAACGAACCGTGGTGCACCGCCTTCCTCGGCAACGGCAATGGCCAGTTCGCACCGGGCTTCAAGGACCCGCAGCTGACGGTGCAGGTCGCGCACCACCTGCTGCTGTCGCACGGCCTCGCGCTGCAGGCGATGCGCGCGGCCGGCGTGAAGGCGCCGCTGGGCATCGTGCTGAACCAGTCGCCGGCGACGCCCGCCACGAACAGCGCGACCGACATCGCACTGGCCGAGCGCGAGTACGCGACCTTCGTGCGCTGGTACATGGACCCGATCTTCCTGAAGCGCTACCCGACGGCCCCCGGTGTGCACCTTTACCCGGTCACTCATGAAAACGATTTCGAAGTGATCGCGCAAAAGCTCGATTTCCTCGGCGTCAACTACTACACGCGGATCTGGGCCTCGAGCGAGGACCCGCCGCGTCCGCCGCCGAAGCTGCGTGGCGAGAGCGACATGGGCTGGGAGAACTATCCGCAGGGCTTGACGGAGCTGCTGGTGAAGATCCACCGCGACTACCCGTTGCCGCCGGTGTGGATCACCGAGAACGGCACGGCCTGTGCGGACAAGCTGGAGGGCGGCAAGGTGGCCGACCCGCAGCGCATCGACTACCTGAGCAGCCACCTGGGTGCGGTGAGTGACGCGATCGCGCAGGGCGTGGATGTGCGCGGCTTCTTCTACTGGAGCCTGCTCGACAACTACGAGTGGAACTCCGGCTACGCGAAGCGCTTCGGGCTGGTGCATGTCGACTACGCGACGCAGCAGCGCACCCTCAAGGACAGCGCTCATTGGTACCGCGAGTTCATCGCGCGTTCTCGGAGTGGGGGTTGAGATGGCGACGTTCGCGTGTCGGAGCGGCAAAGGCGCGGGTGGGCAGGCTGTGGCTCGCCGGCCGGTGCGGTCATCGCCCCGGAGGGGCGATGACTTCCCTCCGCTGACTGGTTTCGCGGCCCGTCGCCGAAACTCCCTCCGCTCGCTTCGCTCGCTGTGGTCAAACAGTCGGCGACAGTCAGTTCACGAAGCGTGCTGGCGCACGCGGGCCACGAAACCAGCCAGCTCCGGCGCCCCGTCCCTATTGGCGCTCCACAGCCTACCCACCCGCGCCTTTGTGGCGACGACGGTGATCCGTAGCCCGGATGCCAATCCGGGGTTTGTTCGACACATCCCGGATTGGCATCCGGGCTACGAACACAAGCCGTTCGGCGGCTGCGGCTGGGGGTGTGGCTGGGGGGCGATTTCTGGGGCGACGAAGAAGAGTGGCTTCGGCGGTGGCGTGCGCAGCACGCTTCGTGAACTGACTCATCGCCACTGTTTGACCACAACGAACGAAGTGAGTGGAGGGAGTTTGGCGATGCACCGCCGAAGCCACTCTTCTTCGTGGAGTCGGCCCGCCAGGGCCGACCGCCCCGGCATGAGCCGCCCGGCCACACCCCCAGCCGCAGCCGACGCGCACAACAAGACCTCATCGGAGACCTGAGCAACCATGTCCACCCTGACCCTGCGCGGCGTGCGCAAGAGCTACGAGAACAACGTCGAGGTGATCCGCGGTATCGACCTCGACATCGCCGATGGTGAATTCGCCGTCTTCGTCGGCCCGTCCGGCTGCGGCAAGTCCACGCTGCTGCGCATGATCGCCGGCCTCGAGGACATCGGCGGCGGCGAGATCCACATCGGCGGCGACCTGATCAACGAGGTGCCGCCCGCCGACCGAGGCGTCGCGATGGTGTTCCAGAGCTACGCGCTCTACCCGCACATGACCGTCGCCGAGAACATGGGCTTCGCGCTCAAGCTCGCCGGGCAGTCGAAGGACGACGTCAAGAAGGCCGTCGGCCGCGCCGCCGAGATCCTGCAGATCACGCACCTGCTCGAACGCAAGCCGAAGGCGCTCTCGGGCGGGCAGCGCCAGCGCGTCGCGATCGGCCGCGCCATCGTGCGCAAGCCGCGCGTCTTCCTGTTCGACGAGCCGCTGTCCAACCTCGACGCCTCGCTGCGCGTGCAGATGCGCATCGAGCTGTCGAAGCTGCACAAGGAAATCGGCAACACGATGATCTACGTCACCCACGACCAGGTCGAGGCGATGACGCTCGGCGACCGCATCGCCGTCTTCAACGCCGGCCGCATCGAGCAGGTCGGCACGCCGATGTCGCTGTACGAGCAGCCGGCCAACCAGTTCGTCGCCGGCTTCCTCGGCTCGCCGCGCATGAACTTCATTCCTTGCGTCGCGGCGGCGGCCGGCGGCGGCGCGGTGCAGCTGCGCGTCGAACAGGCCGGCACGCTCAGCCTGCCGGGTGGCCTGCCCTCGGGCGCGTCGGCGCAACTCGTGCTCGGCATCCGCCCCGAACACCTGGGCATCGGCCGCGTCGAGAACGGCCTCGCCGCCCGCGTCGACCTGCTCGAACACCTCGGCGATTCGATCATCGTGCACGCCACGCTGCGCGGCACCGCCAACACCGTCTCGCTGCGCGTGCCCGCCGACCAGGAAGGCCTCGGCGCCGGCCAGGACATCGGCCTCGTGCCGCAAGCCTCGCGCGCCCTGCTGTTCAACGACAACGGCGCCGCCCTCGCCCTCCACTAGGGATCCCCCATGCACGTTCCGCTGCCCACGCTCCTCACCGCCGTGATGAAAACGATTGCACCGCTGTTGCCGCGCGCGTTTTCCACGGACCGCCCGGTGCCGGCTGCAGCGTCGCGCCCCCGTTTTGGCCTGCCACTCCAAAGGCCAAAAGCCGCCACTTCGGCGAACGACCTTCCTTCCACCCCAACAGGAGACCAGGAGAAACCATGAACAAGAAACCTCTGTTCCTCGCGATGGCGCTTGCAGGCGCCGTCGGTTCGGCCGCCGCCGGACCAGTCATCGACTTCTCGGGCTACATGCGTGCGGGCGTCGGCCTGAACACGCGCGGCGGCAACCAGGTGTGCTACCAGCTGGCCGGCGCCGACACCAAGTGGCGCCTCGGCAATGAATGCGACTACGTCGTCGAGCCGAACATCAACGCGAAGCTCGCCGAATTCGAGGGCTCCGACTGGCACGTGCACGTGATGCCGAGCGTCTACAAGGCCTGGGATGCCGGCCAGTCGCAGCCCGACGCGCTGACCACGCGCTTCGGCCAGATCTACACCTACGGCGACCACATCAGCCAGCTGGCCAACGGCAAGATCTGGGCCGGCCGCCGCTTCTACAACCGCCTGCAGCTCGGCATCAACGACCAGTTCCTCGAGAACAACGACGGCAACGGTGCCGGCATCGAGGACATGGAGCTGGGCATCGGCAAGCTCAGCGTCGCGTTCATGATGGACCCGAACTACGGCGTGCCCGGTGTCGCCACCGACACCTCGGTGAAGAACAACCGCTTCACCTTCCCGGTGCGCCTGACCGGCATCAAGGACATCCCGAACGGCGAGCTGTCGATCTACGTCACCGGCTCGATGCAGTCGAAGACCAGCGGTGCCAACGGCCAGGAAGCTCCCAAGCAACCGAAGGGCCTCGCGGTCGGCGCCTACCAGACCATCAACGGCACGCTCGGCGGCGCGACCATCTTCGGCGCCAAGTTCGACAAGCTGGGCGAGACCAAGAACAGCCGCGTGGTGATCCAGCAGACCGGCAAGTTCGGTGAGACCACCGGCTGGGATGCGATCGCCGAGTACCGCATCAACAAGCAGATCAACGCCGCCGGCGGCGACGCCGGCAACAAGTGGTTCGCGCTCGGTGCGCGCACCGACACCTACCTCGGCGGGCCGTTCCGCGCGTTGCTCGAAGTGGGCCACGACCAGGTCAAGCCGGACCTCGGCTCGAGCCTCGCGGCCGCTGCCGGCAGCACCGGCAACCTGACGATGACCAAGATCACCGGCACGCTGGCCGCTTCGGCCGGCAAGGACCCGGGGTCGCGTCCGACCGTGCGCCTGTTCGTCACCCACGCCGCGTGGAACGAGGCGGCACGCCTGAACCTGGGCGGCACCACGCAGGCCGTCTTCGGCGACAAGAAGGCCGGCACGTCCGTCGGGGTCCAAGGCGAGACCTGGTGGTGATCGGCCCGGGCCGCCGCCGGACGGAGAGGTTTTGCCGCGGTTGGGGGATCGTGCTTGCCCGACTCCCCCGGTGTGCGGCCCGATCACGCGGGCTCGGCGCCTCGGCGCCGTGACCCGCGGGATCCCCACGGCGGTGGGGGTCCGAAGCGAGAGAGCGTTGGCCCGGCCCTGTGCCGGGCCTTTTTGCGTGTGCTCTTTCCGATCTGCTCGTTTCAGCCGGCGAGCAGCCGGCCGTCGATCGCGATGCGCAGCGTGCGCATCGTCAGCACCGCCAGCACCATCGTCAGGAAGGCGAGCAGCGCGAGGAAGCCGACCGCGAACGGCCCGATCAGCACCAGCAGCGACGGCACCATCGCCCCCACCAGCGGCTCGTGATGCACCCTTCGTGCTCGCCGCGGCCGGGCTGCTGCAGGGGCGGCGCGTCGCGACGCACTGGAATTCCGTCGAACGCCTCGCCGCCGAGAACCCCGGCGCCACCGTCGAGCCCGACGCGATCTACGTGAAGGACGGCCCGCTCTGCACCTCGGCGGGCGTGACGGCAGGCATGGACCTGGCGCTCGCGATGGTCGAAGAGGACCATGGCCGCGAGCTTGCGCTGCGCGCGGCGCGTCGGCGTGGCGCCGCGCGACTATCGGCGGCAGTTCACTTGACCGGGGCAGCGCAGGCGGGGTCGCGGGGCGGCACGATGGTCCACAGGATGTCGTAGGTCGACGTGGTCGAGCCGCCGGGCATGAACGGCAGCCTGTGCAGCGGCGGCGTGCCGGGCGGGGCCTCGTCGGCGCTGTGGAACAGCTGCACCGAGCCGGCCTCGCGCAGCGCCGCCAGGTCGACCCACGGCGACTTCAGCGGATCGCCCGACTCCAGCACCGGCGGGTTGCCGCCCGAATACACCGAGACCATGCCGCCCTCGTAGGTCGGGCCGACCACGAAGCGCAGCGGGCACGCGGTCGTCTGCCGCCAGGCGGCCAGCACCGTGTCGGCGAGGCGTTGCGCCGGGTAGAACTGGTCGGGGCGGCCGCGTCCGGCGAGCGTCGACGGATCGAGCACCGAGCGCGCGTAGGCCGCCATCAACGCGACGTGGATCACGAGCGCCAGCACGCACAGGCGCCGCAGCGTGGCCGCGCCGGTGCGTTTGCGCAGCAGCCAGGCGAACCACAGGCTGATGAACTGCACGCTCTGGAAGCCCCAGTGATCCTGCAGGCGCACGCCGAACACCAGGCACATCACGACCAGCACCGCGAGCGGGAAGCCGAGCAGCCCGAACAGCCAGGCTCGGCGCACGCGGGGAGGCACGGCATCCTCATGCGCCGCAGCGGCCGGCGCGGCGCGCTGCCAGGCCAGCAGCGCGAGCATCGCGACCAGCACCGGCACCAGCATCCGCAGGTGCACCGCAGTGAACGACAGCAGCTTCTGCACGCGGCCCGCGGCATCGAGCTGCAGCGCGGTCGTCGACGCATAGCGCAGCGTCGAGAACTGGTGGTGGAACACCCAGGCGATGTGCGGCGCGAACATCGCGAGCGAGATCAGCACCGCGAGCGCGAGCCCGATGCGCGCGCGGGCGGTGGCCAGCATGCCGCCCAGGCCCAGCGCGAGGATCAGCCCCGCCAGCCCGACCGCCGACTGGTACTTGGACAGCAGCGCGAGCCCCGCCAGCGCGCCGAGCGCGATCCACCCACCCCAGCCGGCGCGGGCATCGGCGGCGCGCAGTGCGACCCAGGCCGCAGCCGCCAGGCACAGCATCATCACCGTGTTGTGGTTGAACAGCTGGCCCTTCCAGCTGAACGCGAAGTGCAGCCCCCACAGCACGATGGCCACGCCGGCCAGCCGCTCGCCGAGCAGGCGGCGCGCGACCAGGAAGGTGAACACGGCAGTGCCGGCGACGCACAGCGCGGCCAGCACGTAGGGCCACAGCGGCGAGAAGCCGAACACGCGGATCGCGGCGGCCAGCATCCAGGTCGGCAGCGGTGGGTGCTTGTGGTAGCCGCCCTCGAAGCTGTGCGACCAGGTGAACTGCTCGAAGTGATCGCCCGGCTGGCCGGGGTTCAGCAGCGCTCCGAACAGCGCCCAGCCGATGCCGAACAGCAACGCGAATGCGAGCGCCGGCGGCAGGCGCGGAGCGCGAGCGGAGACAGGGGAAGACAAGGCCATGGGTGGGGGAAGCCGGCTGCCGACAGGGCGCCGCAGTTTAATCCCCGCCCCCCATGGACAAGGGTGCTTCGCGGTCGATCGGTACTCACCCTCTAGGCGCCGAGGCCCCGCCGCTCCTATCGTCGGTGACCGGTGCCATCGCGCCGATGCCGGAGTTGCACGTGGCCGATCCCATCCTGCCGGAACACCTCGCGCTGCAGCGCCTGTACCACTGGGAGCGCAGCGCGCCCGACCGCATCTGCTTCACGCAGCCGCAGGGTGGCGGCGTGTTGCGCGAGTTCACCTGGTCGCAGGCGATGGCCGAGGTGCGGCGCATGGCCGCCCACCTGCGCGAGCGCGGCGTGCGCGACGGCGCGAAGGTGGCGCTGCTGTCGAAGAACTGCGCGCACTGGCTGATGGCCGATTGGGCGATCTGGATGGCCGGCGGCGTCTCGGTGCCGCTGTACCCGACGCTGTCGGCCGCGACGATCCGGCAGATCCTGCTGCACAGCGAGGCGCAGCTGCTGTTCGTCGGCAAGCTCGACGGCTGGGAGGCGATGAAGTCCGGCATCCCGGACGAGCTGCCGTGCATCGGCATGCCGCTCGCGCCGCCGAACGGGTACCCGCAATGGGATGCGCTCGTCGCGCGCACCGCGCCGCTGACCGGCGAGCCGGTGCGCGACGCGGCCGAGCTCGCGACCCTCATCTACACCTCCGGCACCACCGGCATGCCCAAGGGCGTGATGCAGAGCTTCGGCGCGTTCGCATGGTCGATCCGCGCGGGCCTGAAGCGGCTGGACGCGATCGATCCCGACACCCGCATGCTGAGCTACCTGCCGCTGGCCCACGTGGCCGAACGGGCGCTGGTCGAGCACGGGCAGCTCGTGACCGGCATGCACCTGTTCTTCGCCGAGAGCCTGGAGACCTTCGCGAGCGACCTGCAGCGCGCGCGGCCGACGGTGTTCTTCTCGGTGCCGCGGCTGTGGGTCAAGTTCCAGCAGGGCGTGCACGCGAAGCTGCCGCCGGCGAAGCTGCAGCGCCTGTTGCGGATCCCGCTGGTCGGTGCGCTGGTGCGGCGCAAGATCCTGCGCGCGCTCGGTCTCGACCAGTGCCGCATCGCCGCCTGCGGCGCCGCGCCGCTGCCGCCGGAGCTGCGCCGCTGGTACGAGGGCCTGGGGCTGCCGATCCTCGATGCCTATGGCATGACGGAGAACTGCGGCGTGTCGCATGCGACGCACCCCGGGCGCGCGAGCCCCGGCACGGTCGGCCCGCCCTACGACGGCGTCGAGTGCCGCATCGCCGCAATCGACGGCGAGATCCAGATGCGCAGCCCGGGCTTGATGATGGGCTATTACAAGGCGCCCGGGCTGACGCGCGAGGCGATGACCGACGACGGCTGGCTGCACACCGGCGACAAGGGCGAGATCGACGCGCAAGGCAACCTGCGCATCACCGGCCGCGTGAAGGACCTGTTCAAGACGAGCAAGGGCAAGTACGTGTCGCCGGCGCCGATCGAGGACCAGCTGGTGATGCACCCGGCGGTCGAGGCCTGCTGCGTGATCGGTGCGAACCTGGGCCAGCCGATGGGCATCCTGATGCTGTCGCCGGCGGCCGCGCAGGGCGCGGGCAACCCGCTGTCGCGCCAGGAGCTGGAGACCTCGTTCGAGGCGCACCTGCGCCACGTCAACGAGCGGCTCGATCCGCACGAGCAGCTCGACTGCCTGGTCACGGTGAGCGAGCCGTGGACCGTCGACAACGGCTTCATCACGCCGACCTTCAAGGTCAAGCGCAACCGGATCGAGGAGGCGTACGGGGCCTTGTTCGAGGGCTGGTCACGGGCGGGTCGTGCCGTGCTGTGGCACGCGGGCTGACGTCTCGGTGGTCAGCCGTAGGACGAATCCTCGAAGTCGCGACCGGTGGCCGCGCGACGCAGGTCGATGTGCCGGATGGACTCTCGAATAGCGTTGTAGACGGCGCTCATGCGCCGATCGCGCTTTGCAGCTCGCACCGCACCGAGATCGACGACATCGGCCGATGTGGGTTCGTTCGAATTCGCGCGATCGAACGGGGATGCAGAGAAATTGAGGGGGAGCTGCTCAGGTGTCTTCATGTGCTGCTCCTGCTTGGGACGGGGCTTGAGAAACCAGCCTGCGCTGGATGAGAGATTCTACGACCAGCGCTTCCAGCGCGGGCAACGCCTCCAGGCTCTTCTCAAGCTTTGGCGTAGCGACATCGGGCCTGACGCGGATCACCTTGCCATTCTTCTTGCGCGAATCCGGCCGCATGCGGAACAGGCTCAGATAGCGGCTGGGCGCCACGCCGTCGTAGGGGATCAAGCGAACCTTCGATGCGTCCTGTTCATGCTCGCTCAACGCATCGCCGTGCAGCTTGATGGCCAAGCTCTTCTGGTAGGGCTCGATGTAGTAGATCTCCCGGATTCCAGCCGCGATGATGTGGCGGGCACATGAATGGCAGGGATAGGTCGTGATGTAGATGCGGCCATCTCGCACCCGGTCGCCCTTCTGTCGCAGCGCCGTCAGGATGGCATGCATCTCCGCGTGGATCGATCTGGAAAACTCGATCAACCCCCGCAGCTTCTTGTTCGTCAGTACTGCGGTGACGGCCTGATCACGCTTCTCCGCAGGGATCAACCCATCGAGCGATGCGATGACATGCTCTGCCAGCAGTGATTTTTCCTCGTCGTTGTAGCACTTGCCGCCATGATTCCAGCAACGCTTGTCCTGGTCGCCGTTCGTGTCGGCAGCGAGATCGGTCACGTAGAGGTCGCCGAATGCCTTCGGCACATCATTCCAGCCGACGGCCAGAACCTCGCCTGTGGCGTCGGTGACCGCAGCGCCCACTTGCCTCGACAGGCAGGCGGAGTTTCCTGCTGCGGAAGCGGCGGCGTACATGGCGGCTTCCGATCGCGTCGGCGTGATGACCTGCGTGCCGAGGATGAGGTTCAGAAATCGCTCAACTCGGGCACGCAGCTGAGTTTCGGTCTGCGAGTCCATCCGCAAGAAGAAGTCGCATTGGGGAAAGGTTTCGGCAACGGTTTGCCCACCCGCCAGTTCTTCACCTGAATCGCGATCCATCAATGCGGCAACAGCAGGGCCGTCGAGTCCATGCGAGCGCAATGCTTCCTCGCGCTGCCATAGCGGTGCGAAGACACCAACGACATACAGCGCCTCGCGGTACACGGTGCGCAGCAACTCCAGCTCTTCCTGGTTCTTGATCGAGTCGATGATGTGGCACACCCGACGGGGCACGTACTGGCCGCTCGTGGGATCTTTTCCCTCCAACTCCCTGTCGATCCGGATTTCATGGACGGCGAGTTCTGCCAACACGCCATGCCCGTACCTTTGCCGCATCTCGTCGCCGAGGCTGATCAGGGCGTGCCTGCGACGGTCTGGTCTTTGATCGATGGACCTGCTGGCCTTCCTCGCGTG
Source organism: Rhizobacter sp. P3_C12 (assembly GCF_056402735.1). Taxonomy (NCBI): domain Bacteria; kingdom Pseudomonadati; phylum Pseudomonadota; class Betaproteobacteria; order Burkholderiales; family Sphaerotilaceae; genus Rhizobacter; species Rhizobacter sp. P3_C12. The sequence goes on along the minus strand of NZ_JBFUGW010000002.1, from coordinate 14,039 downwards.
GTCCTCGATGAAGCCGCTCAGCTTGATGACCTTGCAGGATGCGTAACCGAATGCCGTCTTGAGCATGTCCTGCAGTTTTGCGGCGACTTCATGGACAGGTGAGCCGATGGGGCCGCACAGGGCGATGACGAGTTCGCGCGTGTGAGTCGACGCCAATAGGTCCGAGGTGGCTGTGCCTTCGAACAGTTCTGCCGAGCGGGCGTGCTTCGGAGGGGCGAGTACGGGGCGAGGTTTGTTCATGTCTCTGAATTCCAGATTCACAGCGGGCGGGCGATGCACTGCTACTTCGGAACTGCCATGGAGCGTCGCCGACGCTGCAATGCGGCGAATTCTGTGCCTCGCCTGCGAGCCCGCCAAGAGGGGAATCGTCAACCACCGTCAACGGCATCCATCATCTGGGGGATGCCGGCTTTGTAGCACCTGCTCTGGATCGTGCCGTTCCCCACTAGACTGCCACCCCATGACCAAACTCGCCCTCACCTGCCTCGCGCTCGCCCTCACCGCCTGCGCCTCCGACGCCCCGCGCCAGACGCTCACGCAGGCCGGCGAGGCGATGGTCACCCCGCTGAACGACCTGAACCTGATCCGCACCGACATCCCCGCACCGCTGCAGGCCGCGCAGAAGGCGCCGTACGCGGTGCCGTCGCCGGCCGGCTGCACGGCGCTGGTCGCCGAGGTGCAATCCCTCGACGCGGTGCTCGGCCCCGATCTCGACACGCCGCCGTCGTCCAGCAACCCGAGCCTGATCGAGCGCGGCGCCGGCACCGCCAGCGGCATGGCAGTCGGCAACCTGCGCAGCGCTGCCGAAGGCGTGGTGCCGTTCCGCGGCTGGATCCGCAAGCTCAGCGGTGCCGAGCGCTATTCGCGCGATGTCGCCGCCGCCATCGCCGCCGGCACCGTGCGCCGTGCGTTCCTGAAGGGACTGGGCGCCGCCGCGACGTGCGAGATCCCGGCCATGCCGCGCGCCGCCAGCTGAGAGAGGGGCTCGGATGAGACGGCACCTGCTGCTCGCGGCCACCGCGGTTGCGCTGTGCCTGCCGGTCGTCGACGCGGCCCACGCGGCCGACGCGCCGCCGGTCGGCTACTACGGCATCGGCATCTCGGTGAAGACCGACGGCGGCATGCCGTGGAACCCGAAGCTGCAGAGCGTGACGATCTCGCGCGTGGCGCCTGCGTCGCCGGCCGCGCAGAAGGGCGTCGCGGTCGGCGACCAGGTGATCGCCGCCGACGGCCTGACGATCGCCGGGCGCAAGGCCCGCGAGCTGGAGCCGGTGATGCACAAGACGGTCGGCCAGTCCTTGCGCCTTGCGCTGAAGCGGCCGGACGGCAAGGCCTACGAGGTGACGCTGGTCGCGGTCGCGAAGCCCGCCCCCGCGGCACCGGCCCGGTGACGACGCTGCAGGTCAGGGTCAAGCCGAACGCGCGCCTGCGCCAGCTCGAGGCCCAGCCGGACGGCAGCTGGCTCGCCCACCTCAAATCGCCCCCGATAGATGGCAAGGCCAATCAGGAACTGATCGCGCTGATCGCCGAACATTTCGGCTTGCGCAAATCGCAGGTGCAGATCAAGAGCGGGGCGTCCGGCCGGATGAAGCTGGTGCAGTTCGAGTGACGAGCTTGCGGTGTCGCGCAGTTTTCCTCGATGTCGCCATGCTGACCATCACTGCCGAAGACCCCGGATCGCCCGATGCGCGGGCGCTGATGGACGAACTCTCCGACACGCTCGCCGCGATCACCGGCGACCCGGGTCGCTCCTCGTTCGATCCGGACGACGTGCGCCATCCGCTGGCGCGCTTCGCTGTCGCGCGCGACGCGCAGTCGCGGCCGCTCGGCTGCGGGGCGCTGCGGCCGCTGCAACCGGGCATCGCCGAACTGAAGCGCATGTACGCCCTGCCTGGCACCCGCGGCGTCGGCTCGGCGCTGCTCGCCTTCCTGGAAGCCGAGGCGTCTGCCCTCGGCTACCACGCCCTGTGGCTGTCGACCCGTGTCGTCAACGAGCGGGCCGTTCGCTTCTACGAATCGCGCGGCTATGCGCGCATCCCCAACTTCGGCCACTACGCCGGGCGCACGCAGTCGGTGTGCCTGGCGAAGGCGCTCGACGTTTCCCAGAACAGATCCGAGACAAACCCATGACCCATCCCTATCAAGACCCGGCCCGCCCGGTCCCCGAACGCGTGGCCGACCTGCTCGCGCGCATGACGCTCGACGAGAAGATCGCGCAGCTGCACGCCTTCTGGCTGGTGCTGTCCGAGGACGGCAACCATCGGCCGCGCATGGACAGCTTCACCGGCGGCAGCGACGCCGACACGGTGCGGCACGGCCTGCGCCATGGCCTGGGCCAGATCTCGCGCCCGCTCGGCAGCCACAGCGTCGACGCGGCCAGCGGCGTGCGTGCGCTGAACCGGCTGCAGAAATTCCTCGTCGAGGAGACCCGGCTCGGCATCCCGGCGCTGTCGCACGAGGAGTGCCTGGTCGGGCTGATGGGTCGCGGCGCGACGCTGTTCCCGTCGGCGCTGTCGTATGGCGCGACCTGGAACCCCGAGCTGGTCGAGCAGGTGGCGCAGGCGATCGGCCGCGAGGCGCGCAGCGTCGGCTGCCACCAGGGGCTGGCGCCGGTGCTCGACGTCTCGCGCGACGTGCGCTGGGGCCGCACCGAAGAGACCTTCGGCGAGGACCCCTACCTCGTCGGCGTGCTGGCCACGCGCTATGTGCGCGGGCTGCAGGGGCCGCGCCGCGACCTGCTCGCCACGCTGAAGCACTACGCCGGCCACTCGGCCAGCGAGGGCGCGCGCAACCACGCGCCGGTGAGCCTCGGCTGGCGCGAGCTGAACGACGTGTTCCTGCTGCCGTTCGAGATGGCGGTGAAGCAGGCGAACGCCGGCTCGGTGATGCCGGCGTACCACGACATCGACGGCGAGCCGTCGCATGCCTCGCAGCACCTGCTGACCGAGGTGCTGCGCCGCCAGTGGGGCTTCGACGGGCTGGTCGTCGCCGACTACGTCGGCATCAGCCTGCTCTACCAGCACCATGGCGTGGCCGCCGACCGCGCCGAGGCGGCGGCGCAAGCGTTCAATGCCGGGCTCGACATCGAGCTGCCCGGCGACGACTGCGCGCCGCAGCTGCGCGTGGCCTTGGAGCGCGGCCTGATCACGATGCAGAAGATCGACGAGATCGTCGCCCGCGTGCTGACCGAGAAAATCCGGCTCGGCCTGTTCGAGCGGCCGTATACCGACGTCGCCGCCATCGCATTGCAGCAGCCCGAAACGATCGCGCTCGCGCGCGAGGTGGCGCGGCAATCGGTCGTCGTGCTGCACAACGACGGCGTGCTGCCGCTGGAGGCGCGCGCCGGCCGGCGCATCGCGGTGATCGGGCCGACGGCAGACGACCCGCTGGCGCTGCTTGGCGGCTACAGCTTCCCGGTGCACCTCATCCTCAACGATCAGATCAACGACCAGGCCGAAGGCGCCTCGCAGGTCGTCACGCCGCTGGCTGCGCTGAAGGCGGTGTTCGGCGACGCGAACGTGCGCTACGCGCAAGGCTGCCCGATCCTCGAGGAGCGCAGCGCCGGCGCGCCGGTCTTCCCCGGCGACGTCGCCGAGGCGGTGAACGGCGAGCGGGTCTCGCGCGTCTCGCAGCGCCGCGACGGCATTGCCGAGGCGGCGGCCCGCGCGAAGGCTGCCGATGTCGCGATCGTCTGCGTCGGCGATCTCGCGGGCCTGTTCCAGACCGGCACCGTCGGCGAGGGCTCGGACGCCGATTCGCTCGCGCTGCCCGGCGTGCAGCAGGCGCTGCTCGATGCGGTGCTCGACACCGGCACGCCGACCATCGTCGTGCTGACCGGCGGGCGGCCCTACACGCTCGGCGGGCGCGAGCAGGAGCTGGCCGCGCTGGTGATGGCCTTCGCCGGCGGCCAGGAAGGCGGCACCGCGATCGCCGAGGTGCTGAGCGGCGCGGTCGAGCCGTCGGGCCGGCTGACGCTGTCGGTGCCGAAGAGCGCCGGCGCGATGCCGTACTTCTACAACCACAAGCTGAAGAGCGCCGGCACGCCGATCGCGCTGCATTTCGGCAGCCGCCATCCGTTCGGCCACGGGCTGTCGTACACGGCGTTCGCCTACGACGAGCTGCAGCTCGCGCAGCCGCAGGTCGACATCGAGCGCGGCGAGATTGCGCTGTCGTGCCGCATCACCAACACCGGCGCGCGCGCCGGCGTCGAGGTGCCGCAGCTGTACGTGCGGGACGTGCTGGCCTCGGCGGTGCGGCCGGTCAAGGAGCTGAAGGGCTTCGCCCGCGTGGCGCTCGCGCCGGGCCAATCGGCGCGCGTCAGTTTCCACCTGCCGGTCGACATGCTGAACTTCACCGGCGCGGCCGGCGCACGCATCGTCGAGCCCGGCGAGTTCGAGCTGCAGGTCGGTGCGTCGAGTGCCGACATCCGGCTGCGCACCCGCGTGCAGGTCACCGGCGCGGTGCGCACGCTGGGGCGCGACTGGCGCATGGAGAGCCGGGTCGTCTGTCAGATGCAAGGGTGAAGCAGACGTAGACTCGGCGAACCGTTGTTGCAGGTCCGCCATGTCCGAGCCGTCGAGCCATTTCCCTGTCCTCGAGACGCAGCGGCTGCTGCTGCGCGAGACCTCGCTGGCGGATGCGCCGGTGCTGTTCGCGATCCATTCGGATGCCGATGCGATGCGCTGGTTCGGCACCGAGCCCTTGCCCGACGAGCAGGCGGCGCAGAAGGTGATCGAGGGCTGGGCGACGGCGCGCACGCTGGCCAACCCGGGCATCCGCTGGGGCATCGAGCGGCGCGACGACGGCCGGCTGATCGGCACCTGCGGGATGTTCCGCTGGAACCGCCACTGGCGCGCCTGCATGGTCGGCTACGAACTCGCGCGCGAGGCCTGGGGCCAGGGCTACATGCACGAGACGCTGCTCGCGGTGCTGGGCTTCGGCTTCGTGCAGATGCAGCTCAACCGGGTCGAGGCGCAGGTGCATCCGGACAACGTCGCGTCGCTGAAGCTGGTGGAGCGGCTCGGCTTCGTGCGCGAAGGCCTGCTGCGCGAGGCCGGCTGGTGGGGCGGGCAGGCGCAGGACCTGGTGCAGTTCTCGCTGCTGCGGCGCGAGCAGCGGGTGGTGGTGCTGGATTCGTAGCCCGGATGGAGCGAAGCGCAATCCGGGAGCGGCGGCGAAAGTGAAGGACGGTCCCCGGATTGGCATCCGAGCTACGGGTTCGTCACCCCCTGGTGCACGCTCAGGAACACCTCCCCCTTGAACCACTGCTGCCAGCCACCCGCCCGCAGCCCGTCCATCACCGGCCCCTTCACCTCCGACAGGTCCAGCCGCATGCCGCGTGCGGCCAGCATGTCCTGCAGCGCGCGCAGCGCCTCCAGGCCGCTGAGGTCGATGCGGTTCACCGGCGCCATCTGCAGCAGCACGCGGCGCGTGTCCGGGTGAGTCGCCAGGTGCTGCGCGACCACGTCCTCCAGTTGGCGGGCGTTGGTGAACAGCAGGCTCTCGTCGATGCGCAGTGCCAGCACGCCCGGCGTCAGCTCCACTTGGTAGCGGTCGATGTTGCGGTAGTGCTCGGTGCCCGGCACGCGGCCGATCAGTGCCACGTGCGGCCGCGCGGTGCGCTGCAGCAGCAGCGCGATCGACGCCGCGACGCCCAGGCCGAGCGACCAGCCGGCGCCGAACAGCAGCATCAGCGCGGCCACCGCGACCATCACCACCCATTCGCTGCGCGCGTAGTGCCAGGCCTCGCGGAACGGCCCGAGCGCCAGGCCCGACAGCACCGCCACCAGGATGGTCGCGGCCAGCACCGGCGTCGGCAGCCAGCCGAGCGGCTGCGCCAGCAGCAGCATCGCCAGCACCATCAGCACCGCGGTGAACACGCCCGCCATGCGGGTGCGGCTGCCGGCCTCCAGGCTGACGATGCTGCGCGAGAAGCTCGCGCTGACCGGCATGCCGCCCGTCAGCGCCGCGGCCACGTTGGCCGCGCCCAACCCCGCCAGTTCGCGCCGCGGATCCACCCGCTGGCCGAGCCGGCGTGCCAGCGATTCGGCGACGACCAGGCTGCTGACGTAGGTGACCAGCGCGATCAGCAGCGACTGCGGCAGCAGCCCCCACCACAGCGCGGCGTCGAGCAGCGGCAGCGCGAACGTGGGCGACAGCGTCGGCAGCGCGCCGACCAGCGTCACGCCGTGCTGGTCGGCGCGGCTCAGCATCGCGATCGCCATCGCGCCGACCAGCACCGCCAGCGGCACCAGCCGGCCGATCAGCACCGCGCGCGGCCGGCCCAGCCGCGCGGCCAGCCAGGGCTGCGCATGGCGGCGCGTGAACCACAGCAGCGCGACCGCGCCCAGGCCGTAGGCCGCTGTCATCGGTGCCCACGGCCGCACTGCCTGCCACCAGCTGTGCAGCACCTGCACCGCGTCGGCACCGCGCGCCGACGAGCCGAGCAGCACCGGCAGCTGGCTGAGCGCGATCGACAGCGTTGCGCCGGTCTCGAAGCCGTGCAGCACCGGCACGCTGAGCAGCGCGGCCAGCGCATCGAGCCGCAGCCAGGCCGCCGCCAGCAGCAGCAGCCCGACCTCGGCCGCCAGCACCAGCGCGACCACGGGCGCCGGGGTGCCGGCCGGCGCCTGGCCGATCGCCTGCGCGATCATCAGTGCGAGCACCGCGGCCGGCCCGACGCCGAGCACCGGGCTGGAGCCGAGCGCCGCATACGCCACCAGCGGCAGCAGGCTCGCATACAGCCCGACCTGCGCCGGCAGCCCGGCGAGCAGCGCATAGGCCAGGCTCTGGGGGATCAGCAGCACGCTGATGACGAAGGCGGCGACCAGGTCGTCGCGCAGGGCCTCGCGACGGTAGGCGCGCCAATCCAGGCGCCAGGGGGTGAAACGCATGCGGCGATTGTCCGTCGAGTGCAATCCCCAAGGCAGCTGATTGCCTTCGGCGGGTGCCGGCCCAACACTCGCCGGGCGAGGCTGCGACCGCGGCCAGGGAGGCGACGACCATGTGGTGGCTCAACTTCAACCCGCAGTTCAACTGGCCGTTCAGCGGCTCGGTCGTGCAGGACATCCACCCCTCGCTGCTGGCCCGTGCCGGCAACGACGAGACCGAGCTGCGCGTGCTGCGCGAGGTGGCGTCGTACGGCAAGCAGATCGGCGTGCTCAGCGACCTGGTGCTGGGCCTGGCGAAGCGGCTGCCGGCCGGCGAGCTGGACGACGACGCCCGCCACGCACTCGACCAGCTCGAGGAGATGGCCGGCCGGATCGAGCGCATCAAGCTGGGCCAGGCACCGCTGCCGCCGACGGCCGACCAGGCCCGCTCGCAGCTGCAGGCGCTGCTCGCGCACTACCCCGAACTCGTGGCTGCCGTCCCCTCCGGACGCAAACGCTGAGTTTCCCGGCGTAAAGTCGCGGGCTGTTTCGGTGAACAGCCCACCCATGCGTTCGACAGTCGACTCCCCCGCCACCCCGCGACCGACCCGCCCCGCCATCAGCTGCGTGATGCCGGCCTACAACGAGGCCGCCAACCTGCCGGTGCTGCTGCCGCAATTGAGCGCGCACCTGGCCGGGCTCACCGACCGCTGGGAGGTCGTCATCGTCGACGACGGCAGCACCGACGGCACCGCGCTCGCGGTCGCGCCCTTCCTCTCGACGCCCGGCGTGCGCTATGTGCGGCTGTCGCGCAACTTCGGCAAGGAACAGGCGCTGACCGCCGGCATCGACCTGGCGCGCGGCGAGGTCGTCGTGCTGATGGATTCCGACCTGCAGCACCCGGTCGACCTGATCGACCGCATGGTGCAGGCCTGGGTCGGCGGGGCCGACATGGTGTGCGCCGCGCGCGCCTCGCGCGCCGACGAGACCTGGTCCAAGCGGCTGGGCACCTGGGCCTTCTACCGGCTCGTCAACACGAAGCACTCGGTGCACATCCCGGTGGATGCCGGCGATTTCAGGCTGATGGACCGGCGCGTGGTCGATGCGCTGAAGTCGCTGCCCGAGCGCAACCGCTTCATGAAGGGGCTGTACGCGTGGGTCGGGTTCCGCACCGAGATCATCGACTACACGCCGGCCGAACGGCATGCCGGCACCAGCAGCTTCTCGATGCGCAGCCTGGTGCGGCTCGCGCTGACCGGCGTCACCGCGTTCTCGAACGTGCCGCTGCGGCTGTGGAGCGCGCTCGGCGCGCTGATCGCGTTCGGCGGCATGGGCTTCGGGCTGCTCGTGATCGCCCAGCACTTCATCTACGGCCACGACGTGCCGGGCTGGGCCACGCTGGTGTGCAGCCTGATGTTCTTCAGCGGCGTGCAGCTGCTGTCGATCGGCATCCTCGGCGAGTACGTCGGCCGCATCTTCGACGAGGTCAAGCGCCGCCCGATCTACCTGGTGGCGAGCGAGGCCGGCCAGGGCCTGGCGGAGACGGAATCCCGATGACCGGCGCGCCGCGCACCCTCGGCCTGTGTGCCGACGACTTCGGGCTGTGGCTGTCGGTCTCGCGCGGCATCGCACGGCTGGCGCATGCGCAGCGCCTGACCGTGGTGTCGTGCATCACGACCGGCGATGCCTGGCGGGCCAGTGCGCCGTTGCTGGCCGACCTGCCCGACAGCGTCGAGTGCGGCCTGCACTTCAACCTGACCGAGGGGCTGCCGCTGAGCGCCGAGCTGGCGCGCGTGTGGCCGGTGCTGCCGCCGCTGCCCACGCTGATCGTGCAGGCCCACCTGCGCCGGCTGCCGGTCGACGCGCTGCGCGCCGAATGGCAGGCGCAGCTGGCCGCCTTCACCGACGCGACCGGCCGCGTGCCGCAGACCATCGACGGCCACCAGCATGTGCACCACCTGCCGCAGGTGCGCGAGCTGCTGCTGCACGGCATCGGCCAGCTGCTGCCGGCGCCGGCGGTGCGTGACACCGGGGTGCTGCCCGGGCCGGGCTTCGCCATCAAGCGCCAGCTGATCGCCGGCACCGGCGGGCGCCGGCTGCACCGCGAGCTGCTGCGCCGCGGCTGGCTGCACAACCCGGCGCTGCTCGGCGTCTACGACTTCGTCGACACCGACTACCGCGGCTGGATGCAGCGCTGGCTGCGCGCGTTGCCGGATTCCGGCGGGCTGGTGTTCTGCCACCCGGGCGAGATCGATGCGCAGTCGGCCAGCGACGCGATCGCCGCGGCGCGGCAGCGCGAGCTGGCCTACCTGGAAAGCGGGGCGTTCGCCGACGACCTGGCGGCGGCGAACGTCAAGCTCGGGCGGGTCTGGCAGCGCGGCATCACCGTTCCGTAGCCCGGGTGAGAACCCGGGTTGTCACCCGGGCTACGAGAATGTCCAGCGCCGGTTGATCAGGAAGGTCAGAACCAGCCCGGCAAGTGTCGCGACGACCTGCGCCAGCAGGTAGTGCCACCCCAGTGCAACACCACTCGCGACGATCGCCATGCCGACCAGCGCCCCGATCAGCGCCGTCCCTTGGAACTTCAGCCAGGCCGGCCCGAGCGCGCCGCGGTGATCGAACGTGAAGCGCCGGTTGCCGAAGAACGCGACCTGCGCGCCGAGCGCCGCACCGAGCCCGGATGCGATCCAGGCCGGCAGATGCATCCACTCCACCAGCGCGGCCAGCAGCGCATAGTGCGCCGCGGTCGCGAGCACACCCACCAGGCCGTAGCGAAGGAAGCGGGCGAACAGATCGGTCAGCGAGGCGGCCATGGCCGCGCATTAAACCCCACCAGCGACCTCAGTCGACTTTCGCGCCCGACACCTTCACCACCTGCGCCCATTTCTTCGTCTCGGCCGCGATGTACGCCGCGAACTCCGCCGGCGGCATGCCGCTCGGGATCGCGCCCTGCGCCAGCAGCCGCTCCTTGAGCGCCGGCGTGCCGAGCGCCTTGGCGCTTTCCTGCTGCACCCGGTTGACGATCTCCGCCGGCGTGCCGGCCGGTGCCAGCAGCCCGAACCACGAGCTCGCATCGAAGCCCTTCACCGGCCCGGCCTCGGCGACCGTCGGCACGTCGGGCAGCGCGGCGCTGCGCTGCGCGCTGGTGACGGCCAGCGCCTTCAGCTTGCCGGCCTTGATCTGCGGCATCGCCGACGGCAGGTTGTCGAACATCAGGTCCATCGTGCCGCCGATCAGGTCGAGCAGCGCCGGCGACGAGCCGCGGTACGGGAAGTGCAGCATGAAGGTGCCGGTCATGCTCTTGAACAGCTCGCCGCTCAGGTGGATCGAGGTGCCGTTGCCGCTGGACGCCATGTTCAGCTTGCCCGGGTGCGCCTTCGCATAGCGGATCAGGTCGGCCACGCTGTGGATCCCCGCGGCCTCGGCCTTGGCCGGGTTCACCACCAGCACGTTGGGCACGCCGGCCACCAGCGTGACCGGCGCGAAATCCTTGATCGGGTCGAACGGCAGCTTCGGGTACAGCGACTGGTTGATGCCGTGCGTGCCGACCGTGCCCATCAGCAGCGTGTAGCCGTCCGGCGGCGACTTCGCCACCTGCTCGGCACCGACGTTGCCGCCGGCCCCCGGCTTGTTGTCGACGATGAACTGCTGGCCGAACGCCCGGCTCAGCTCGGGCGCGAGCGCACGCGCCAGGATGTCGGTGGTGCCGCCCGGCGCGAACGGCACGACGATGCGCACCGGCTTGGTCGGCCAGGCGCCCTGGGCGCGCACGGGAAAGGTCAGGGCGGCAGTGGCGGCGGCCGTTGCGGTGGCGAGCACCTGGCGGCGTGTCGGACAGGTCATGGGAACTCCGGTCTTCTCGAGGGATGGGCCCAGTGTGCGGCAGCGCAACGCCACCCCGTACCCGCGCTCGCCCTACTTCTCACCACCCGGGCGCTGTGCCACGATTCACCTGCATCCAGCACGCTCTCGTGCCCACCGGAACCGACGACCGTGCCCCCACCGTTTCCGCCTGCCGACGACCTCGGCGCGATCATCGCCCGGGTCCAGTCGCGCTACATCCGCGCCGCGCCGCCGCGCGAGATGCTGGCGCCGCTGCTGACCGACCTGCTCGAGAGCACCGCCTGCGAGTACGGCTTCATCGCCGAGGTGCTGCACGATGGCGACGGCGCGCCCTACCTGCGCTTCTACGTGCTGACCGACATCTCGTGGGACGACGCGACACGCGCGCTGTACGAGCGCCACATGCAGGGCGGCCCGGAGCACACGATCGAGTTCCACAACATGCGCACGCTGTTCGGTGCCGCCATCACCAGCGGCGCGCCGGTCATCAGCAACGACCCCGACGTCGACCCGCGGCGCGGCGGTCTGCCGCCCGGCCATCCGGCGATGCGCTCCTTCCTTGGCGTGCCGCTGTTCCACGGCGGCGAGATGCTCGGCATGGTCGGCCTCGCGAACCGGCCGGATGGCTTCGACCAGGCCCTGGTCGAGCGGCTGCAGCCGCTCTTCACCAGCGTCGGCGCGATCCTCGGCGCGGTCCGCAACGACCGCGAGCGGCGCGAGGCCGAGAACGCGTTGCGCGCGAGCGAGACCCAGCTGCGCGCGGTGCTCGAGATGGCCGGCTCCGGCATCGTGCAGATCGGGCTCGACGGCTTCCCGCTGTTCCTGAACCAGCAGCTGTGCGACATGCTCGGGCGCAGCCGCGCCGAGCTGCTCGCGCTCAGCACCGAAGACGTGACCCACCCCGACGACCTGGCGGGCGAGCGGCGCCGGCGGCGCCAGCTGCTGGCCGGCGAGATCCCGCGCTACCGTGCCGACAAGCGCTACCTGCATGCCGACGGCCGCATCGTCTGGGCCACCATCAACGTCACGCTGGTGCGCAAGCCCGACGGCCATCCCGACTACCTGATCGCGGTGGTGCAGGACATCACCGAGCGCAAGCAGGCCGAGTCCGAGCTGCGCGCGAGCCGCCAGCGCTTCGTCGACCTGCTGAACTCCGTCGACGGCATCTTCTGGGAGGGCGACCCACGCACCGAGAACTTCACCTTCGTCAGCGACAAGGCCAAGCAGCTGCTCGGCTACCCGCAGGCCGACTGGATGCAGCCGCGCTTCTGGATCCTGCACGTGCACCCCGACGACCGCGACCGCGCGCTGCGCGAGGTCGCCGATTCGCAGCTCACCGGCTCGGTCAGCGCGATCGAGTACCGCTTCTACGCGGCCGACCGCAGCGTGCGCTGGATGAGCAGCTGGGTCACGGTGTTCCGCCCCGAGGGCGGCCACCGGCTGCTGCGCGGGCTGATGATCGACATCACCGAGCGCAAGCGCGTCGAGGAGGCGGTGCTCGCGGCCGAATCGGCGCAGCGTGCGAACGCCGCGAAGACCGAGTTCCTGTCGCGCATGAGCCACGAGCTGCGCACGCCGCTGAACGCGGTGCTCGGCTTCGCGCAGCTGCTGGAGCTCGACAGCCAGCAGCCGCTGAACGCGGCGCAGCAGATGCGGGTGCAGCACATCACGCAGGCCGGCACCCACCTGCTCGCGATGATCAACGACGTGCTCGACCTGTCGCGCATCGAGAGCGGCGGCGTCGCGCTGGTGTCGGGCAGCGTCGCGCTGCGGCGCGTCGTCGACGAGGCGCTCGCGATGGTCGCGCCGGCCGCGGCCGAGGCCGGCGTGCAGCTGCTGATCGAGCGCGCATCGCCGCAGGCGGCCGATCCGCGCACCTGCGTGCAGGCCGACCACCTGCGGCTGCGCCAGGTGCTGGTGAACCTGCTGAGCAATGCGATCAAGTACAACCGCCGCGGCGGCCAGGTGCTGCTGAGCTGGCCGGTCGACGAGGGCGTGGGGCTGGTGCACCTGCGGGTGCGCGACACCGGCGAGGGGCTGGTGCCGGCGCAGATCGCGCACCTGTTCGAGCCGTTCAACCGGCTCGGCGCCGAGCGCAGCGGCGTCGAGGGCACCGGCATCGGCCTGGTGATCACGCAGCGCCTGGTGCAGCTGATGAACGGCCGGCTGTCGGTCGAGAGCGAGCCGGGCGTCGGCAGCGTCTTCACCGCGAGCCTGCCGTGGGTGCCGGCGGCGGCGTCGGACCCGGGCTTCGCGCCCACCGAGGTGTCCGTCGACATTCCGGCGGTGCCGTGGACGGTGCTGTACGCCGAGGACAACCCGATGAACGTCGAGCTGGTGCGCCAGGTGATGAAGATGCGGCCCGACTGGCGGCTGCTGGTGGCGGCCAACGGGCGCCAGGCGGTCGAGATGGCGCTGCAGCAGCGCCCCGACCTGCTGCTGCTCGACATGCACCTGGGCGACATGAGCGGCGTCGAGGTGTCGCGCGCGCTGGAGGCGGCGCTCGGCTGCCCGCGCATCGCGCTGTCGGCGGATGCGACGCCGGAGCAGTCCAAGGCGGCGCGCGCGGCGGGCTTCGCGGCCTACCTGACCAAGCCGGTGAATGTGGCGCAGCTGCTGCGGTGTCTGGATGAGCAACGGGGGGCGTAGCAAAGGCGCGGGTGGGGAGGCTGGGGCTCGCCGGTCGGTGCGGTCGTSGCCCCTGGCGGGGCGACGACTGCCCTCCGCTGRCTGGTTTCGYGGCCCGTCGCCGAAACTCCCTCCACTCACTTCGTTCGTTGTGGTCAAACAGTCGGCGACAGTCAGTGCACGAAGCGTGCTGCGCACGCGGGCCACGAAACCAGCCAGCTCCGGCGCCCCACCCTGATTGGCGCTCCCCAGCCTCCCCACCCGCGCCTTTGTGCCACCGCACTGCTACTTTTTGGGTGACGAGCGAACAAGTGGGGTTTGATGCCCGGGTTGTCACCCGGGCCCGGTTCCGCGTCTTCGGTCAGTCGTTCCTCCATCTCGACACCCTCATGTGCTGCGTCTGGTGGCGCCGGTCAGCGGCATTCCTTGCCCGGGTAATAACCCGGGCTCAACCTTCACTTGTTCGCTTGTCACCTCCCAAAGGAGCAGGGTGGTGCCACAAAGGCATGTGGGGGGAGGCTGGGGAGCGCCAATAGGGACGGGGCGCCGGAGCTGGCGGGTTTCGTGGCCCGCGTGCGCAGCACGCTTCGTGAACTGACTGTCGCCCACTGTTTGACCACAACGAACGAAGTGAGTGGCGGGAGTTTGGGCGACGGGCCATGAAACCAGTCAGCGGAGGGAAGTCTTCGCCCCCCAGGG